>JAGMES010000141.1 GCA_023128035.1 Halanaerobiales bacterium
GTCTTAACTCAAAAGATAAAATTTTATGAAGGAGGTTCGAAGAAAATGTATTGTCAAAATTGTAATGAAAGACCTGCTAGTGTACATGTAACTAAAATTATAAATGGTGAAAAGACAGAACTCTATCTTTGTGAACATTGTGCTAGAGAGAAGGGTGAATTAACTTTTGTTACAGAACCATTTTCTATCAATACTCTTTTAGCTGGAATTTTAAAATCTAATTTACATCCTGAGCGGAAAGTTATGAAACCTGTAACAGATTATTGTCAAAGTTGTGGAATTAGCTTTCCAGAGTTTAGCAAAACAGGAAGATTTGGATGTAGTGAATGTTATGATGAGTTTAATCTAGGCTTATCGCAATTGATACGTCGAATTCATGGTAGTGATCAACATACTGGAAAAGTTCCTCAACGGCTTGGTGGAACATTGCTTTTAAAAAGAGAGATTGCAGAAATGAGAAATGAGATTCAAAGGGCAGTTGTTAAAGAAGAATTTGAAAGAGCTGCAGAACTTCGAGACCGGATTTATGATTTAGAAAAGCAGCTGTTAGATGAAGATGGAGGTGAAAGTTAATGTCTTTACCGGATATTAAAAATCAATTAAGTAAATGGATGTTAGCACCTGGGCCAGAAAACGATGTTGTAATCAGCAGTAGGATACGCCTGGCACGGAATATTTCAGGAATGCCCTTTCCTAGTCGTTCCACTCCTGAGAGCAGCGAAAAAGTTGTTAACTTGTTAAGAGATGTTTTAAAAGATAATGTAAATTTCGATCTAAAATTGATTGATTTAGATCAACTATCAGAGATTGATCGTATAGTGTTGAAAGATAAATATCTAATCAGTCCACAGCACATAAAAGGTGACCAACACAAAGGTGTTGCTTATAGTAAAGATGAAGTGATTAGCATAATGATAAATGAAGAAGATCACATTCGCGCTCAGATCATTTATCCTGGTTTTCAGTTAGACGAAGCATATAAAATTATAGATCAACTAGACAATTTTCTAGAATCTAAATTGGATTTAGATTTTTCAGAGAAATATGGATACTTAACAGCATGTCCTACCAACGTTGGAACAGGAATGCGGGCTTCAGTAATGGTTCATTTACCAGGTCTTGCTTTGACAAATCGGATTCAATCAATGCTTCAAGGTGTTTCACAATTAGGTTTAGCAGTTAGGGGAGTTTTTGGTGAAGGAACAGATGCTCAGGGAAATCTGTATCAAATCTCTAATCAAGTTACTTTAGGACGTACTGAAGAAGAGATCATTGATAGCCTTAATCGGGTAACTGAGCAGATTATTGAGCAGGAGCGTAATTGGCGAGATCTGCTATTAAAAGAGCGTCAGGATGCCGTGACTGATCGAATAATGCGTAGTTATGGTATTTTGATGTATGCCCATAAGATGAGTAGTGAAGAATTTATGCGCAGATTATCTGATGTAAGATTGGGTATAGATTTGGGCATAATTAAAAAGGTTGAAGCAACAATATTGAGTGAGTTGATGATCTTGACACGACCTGGATTTCTACAAAAACTCGAAAATAGAGATATGGGTCCTGACGAACGTGATATCAAACGAGCAGCTTTGATTAGGAAACGATTGCGCCTCAAGCAGGAGTGAACTCGTCCAGCTAAAGCTGAACATCGGGGCTTCAGTAGGGGATTCTACCCCCACTGAAGATTAAAAACAATTCCCACCACTTATAGAAGTGGGGGTCTTAACTCAAAAGATAAAAGATTTTATGGAGGTGAGAATTATGTTTGGTAAATTTACCGAGCGTGCTAAAAGGGTGATGTTATTAGCTGAAGAAGAAGCTAAAAGACTAAACCATGGTTATGTAGGAACCGAACATCTTCTTCTTGGTTTGATTAGAGAAGGACAGGGTGTTGCTGCCAGAGGGTTAGCGGAGGTTGGAATTAATTTTAATCAAGCTAAAGGTGAAGTGGAAAAGATTATTGGGCGTGGAAATCAGGTTATTGAGGGTAAACTTGGTTTTACTCCACGATCAAAGAAAGTATTAAATCTTGCATTAGACGAAGCTCGTCAGTTAGGTCACAATTATATAGGAACGGAACATCTTCTTTTGGGATTAATCCGTGAAGGAGAAGGAGTAGCTGCTAGAGTTTTAAAAGAACTTGGTGCTGACTTGGAAGTTGTAAGGCGTACAGTTATTAATCTTTTAGGTGGGGCTACACAGGTTTCTGGGAATGCTTCTGGGAAGAAGAATAGAACGAATACTCCTACTCTAGATGAATTCAGTCGTGATCTCACTGAAATGGCAGAAATAGGTAAATTAGATCCTGTAATTGGACGTGAAAAAGAGATAGAGCGGGTTGTACAGATTTTGACTCGTCGAACAAAAAATAATCCTTGTTTAATAGGAGAACCAGGGGTTGGCAAAACAGCAATTGCTGAAGATTTAGCTCAGCGTATCGTGGAAGAGAAAGTTCCTGAAAATCTGTTAGATAAAAGAGTTGTGAGTTTAGATTTAAGTTCTCTTGTTGCAGGTTCAAAATACCGAGGTGAATTTGAGAAAAGAATGAAGGCTGTAATTGATGAGATTCGTCAAGCTGGGGATATAATTATTTTTATTGATGAGATACATACCCTTGTAGGAGCAGGAGCAGCAGAAGGTGCAATTGACGCTGCAAATATTCTAAAGCCTGCCCTTGCACGAGGTGAGCTGCAGTGTATTGGTGCTACAACTCTGGACGAATATCGAAAACATATTGAAAAAGATGCGGCTTTAGAACGTAGATTTCAAGCTATTTTGGTTGAGGAAACCACATTGGATGAAACGATTGATATCTTAAAAGGTCTTCGAGATACTTATGAGGCTTATCATCGTGTAGAAATTACAGATGAAGCCATTAAGGCAGCTGCGTATTTGTCCAATCGTTATATTACTGATCGTTTTTTGCCTGATAAAGCGATTGATTTAATAGATGAAGCAGCATCGAGAGTTCGCCTTCGTCAAAATACTAGGCCACCAAAGATTAAAGAGCTAAGCGCGCAACTTGAGGATATAGAAAAAGAAAAAGAAGCAGCAGTTAAAGCTCAAGAGTTCGAAAAAGCTGCTAAACTTCGAGATGAGGAGAAAAAATTGCGCGAAAAATTGGAATCTTTAAGAAAAGAGTGGAAACAGCAAAAAGGCGGTAATCAATCAGTTGTTGTAGAGGACGATATTGCGGAAATAGTCTCAAGTTGGACTGGAATTCCTGTTAGCAAAATGAGCATGGAAGAATCTTCTAAATTACTACATTTAGAAGATGAACTCCATAAAAGGGTAATTGGTCAGGATGAAGCGATTGTAGCAATTTCAAAAGCAGTCAGACGTGCACGCGCTGGATTAAAAGATCCCAAACGTCCAATTGGTTCATTTATTTTCTTAGGACCAACTGGTGTAGGTAAAACAGAGCTTGCTCGGGCATTAGCAGAATCTATGTTTAATGATGAAGATGCTATGGTTCGAATTGACATGTCAGAATATATGGAAAAACACGCTGTTTCACGATTGGTTGGCGCTCCTCCAGGGTATGTCGGATATGATGAAGGAGGTCAATTAACTGAACAGGTTCGTCGACGTCCTTATTCTGTAATTCTTTTAGATGAAATAGAGAAGGCCCATCCTGAAGTTTTCAATATACTATTACAAGTACTAGAAGATGGTAGGTTGACAGATGCTCAGGGGCGCAGAGTAGACTTTAGAAATGCAGTTATTATTATGACTTCAAACGTTGGGGCAAGCATGATTGAAAGTACTGGCAAACTTGGATTTGTTACTGCAGCACAAGAGGAACAAGAGAAAGATGCATACGATAAGATGAAAAGTAGAGTTATGAGTGAGTTACGTAGAACTTTTAGACCAGAATTCTTAAATCGACTCGATGAAGTTATAGTATTCCATGCCTTAAATAAAGAGCATATCAAGTCAATTGTTAGTTTGATGCTTGATGAGTTGAAGGAGAAATTAAAAATGCATGGATTGGAGATGGAGATTGCAAAAAATGCTAAAGAAGTTTTAGCAACAGAAGGATTTGATGCTGAGTTTGGTGCTCGTCCACTTAGAAGAGCTATACAAAGATTAATTGAAAATCCGCTTTCAGAGAAAATTCTTGAAGGAGAATTTAAGGAGAAAGACGTAATATTAATTGACGCCGAAAAAAATAAAATCAAATTTAAGAAAAAGTAGAATAATATCTTGTAAATTGATGTTAAAAATGTTATAATAGAAGTTAGTTTATCTTGGAGGTATGTGAATGGCAAAAGAGAAAACCCGGTTTATCTGTCAGGAATGTGGATATGAAGCATTGAAATGGTTGGGGCAATGCCCAGGTTGTAAAAAATGGAATACTATTCATGAAGAAAGTAGAACTTTGCTACAAGATAAGTATCGATTTACTGGGCTTATTAATTCGCCTAAGTCTATTCAAGAGATTGAATATGATCATCAAGATCGAATGGAGACATTGTTTGGTGAATTAAACCGGGTTTTGGGTGGAGGAATAGTTCCCGGATCTCTAGTCTTATTTGGAGGAGATCCAGGAATTGGTAAATCAACGATTCTTTTACAGGTGGTTCATCATATTGGAGAGAAATATGGTCAAGTTTTATATGTAACTGGGGAAGAATCTGGAGCACAGATTCGCCTTAGAGCCGAAAGGCTTAAGACCACTTCTAAGGAATTATATATACAACCTGAGAATAATATTCATGCTATTGAACAGGGAATTAAGGAAATAAATCCTAGATTGGTGATCATTGATTCTATCCAAACTATATTCAATCCTGAATTAAGCTCAGCATCTGGTAGTGTAAGTCAGGTTAGAGAGTGTTCGGGGAACCTGATGAGGATAGCTAAGACAAAAGGTATTCCTATTTTTATTGTGGGTCATGTTACAAAGGAAGGTAATTTGGCTGGTCCTCGGGTTTTAGAGCATATGGTAGATACGGTTCTCTATTTCGAAGGAGAACGCCATCATTCTTATCGAATTTTAAGATCTGTAAAGAATCGGTTTGGTTCGACAAATGAGATTGGTATTTTTGAAATGCTACAAAGTGGTCTGGAGGAAGTTCCAAATCCTTCAGAGGCTTTTCTCTCCGAACGGCCCCAAGATGCCCCTGGTTCAGTAGTGATCCCTTCGTTAGAGGGCAGTAGGCCTATTCTTGTTGAATTACAGGCTTTAGTTAGTTCTGCTAATTTTGGTACTCCTAGACGGATGACGGCAGGTGTTGATCAAAATCGTGTTTCTTTGGTGTTAGCTGTTTTAGAGAAAAAAATTGGTATGTACATACAAAGTCAAGATGTATATATAAATATTGCAGGTGGAATTAAACTTAGTGAACCTGCTTTGGATCTAGGGATTGCGGTAGCATGTGCTTCTAGTTATCGTGAGCATCCTATTGATCCAAAAGTAGCACTAATAGGTGAGGTTGGATTGGTAGGAGAGATTCGCGCAGTGAATCAGATTGAAGCAAGAATAAACGAAGCAAAAAAATTAGGTTTCACCAAAGTTGTTATGCCGTGGAATAACTATAAGGTGATGAACTTTGATCCTGAGTTAGAGATAATAGGGATTAGAGATCTTAAGGAAGCATTGTCTTTATTGTTAGGAGGTGAATAAATGCACGAAAATTTTTTAGATATAATCAAAATTCTAGCACCTGGCACTCCTTTTCGTGAGGGATTAGAGAATATTTTGAGAGCAAAAACAGGTGCCATCATAGTAGTTGGAGATAATGAAGAAGTATTGGGTATAGTAGACGGTGGATTTAATATCAATTGTGAGCTTTCACCTGCCAGATTATATGAGTTAGCCAAAATGGATGGGGCTATTATACTTGGTAAAACGGTAGATCGGATTCTTATTGCTAATGCTCAATTGATTCCAGATCCTTCCATGGCTTCCTTTGAAACAGGTATCAGACATCGAACCGCTGAACGTGTTGCGCGGCAAACAGGAGAATTAATCATCTCTATTTCGCAGAGAAGGGATATTATATCCCTTTATTATGGTAATAACAAATATGTATTAGAAGATATAGGAGTAATTTTATCTAAAGGAAATCAAGCTATTCAAACTTTAGAAAAATATAGAACAGTTTTAGACCAAGCATTGACAAATTTAAGTGTTTTGGAATTTGATGATCTGGTTACTTTAGCAGATGTTACCACTGCTTTACAGCGGGTAGAGATTGTGCTTAGGATTCAAAAAGAAATAGAAGAATATATCTGTGAATTAGGAACAGAAGGTCGTTTACTCAAAATGCAGTTGGAAGAGCTTATATCTAATGTAAAACAGGAAGGATTATTGATCATTCGAGATTATATTGATCAAGATTTTTTGCAAAAAGTATTAGAATCAGAAGAATCTTTTGAAAAAAATTTAAAGGATGATAAACAAGATGATAAACTGGATAAGATCAATGAAAAAGAGAAAGAAAAAGTAAAAAAACGCAGTCGTGATATTATTATTCAAGAGATTTTAAATAATCTTATTGATTGGTCTTCTGATGACCTTCTTAATTACTCTACGATTAGTAAGGCATTAGGACAGGGTAGCTCTTTGAATGCTTTGGATTTATCTCTTGTACCTCTAGGTTATCGGCTTTTAAGGAAAATCCCAAGACTGCCTATGCCGGTTATTGAAAATTTAGTGGGAACTTTTGAAGATTTCCAAGATATTCTCGTGGCATCCATTAATGAACTGGATGATGTTGAAGGAATTGGAGAAATCCGTGCTAGGGCAATTAACGAAGGTCTTCGTCATTTGCGTGATCGAGTAAATTTGGATCGTTATATTTAAAATTTATATTTAAGGTATAAGATTAACCAAAATGGGAATTCTATGTTAAGAAGGTTAACGAAGGTTGAATATTCCTAAAGTTTTAATTTGGTCTAATTCTTTTGTTAATACTTCGGTGAAATTTAGATTGAGTACTTCACAGATTGTTGTAGTATAAAACATGACTTTACCTAATTCTATTTCTATAATTTCTCGACATTCATTGCAAAGCTGACCATAGAGATGATTGTCTAGATATTCTTTTAATTTTGAGAAACTAATCTGAAAATTGGTTGTAAGCGAATTGACATCATGACAATATGGATGTTATAATATAACTTAGAAATAGGAATTAAATGGTTATACTTCGGAGGGATATAAGATATGTTTAAAGTAGGTGATAAGGTAGTTTATCCTAAGCATGGTGCAGGAAAAATTGTTGGTGTGGAAGAAAAGGAAGTTTTAGGTGAAAAGCAGAAGTATTATATAATACATTTACCGATTGGTGACATGACAGCCATGCTTCCTATGAATAAAGCTGGAGATTTGGGAATTCGAAGAGTAATAGATGAAGAAGAAGTTAGAGAGGTAATGGAGATCTTACGAGGCGAAGAAAGTATGATGGCAAAAAATTGGAACCGTCGTTATCGAGATAATTTAGAGAAGATTAAGACTGGAGATATCTATGAAGTTACTGAAGTTGTACGTAATTTAATCTTACGTGAATTGGAAAAAGGTCTTTCAACTGGTGAAAAGAAAATGTTAAGTGATGCTAGGCAAATTTTAATAAGTGAATTAGTGTTGGCCAAGGGGATGGATGAGGAGCAAGTAGTGGCCATGATCGAAGATGTTTTTAAATCAGTAGATCACAATTAACGTCAGGACTCCTGACGTTTTCTGTTTACAATTATAAAATTTTAAAAATTGAGAATGAAATACTTTTTTATGGTAATACTATGAAAGGAGGTGAATTTATATGTTAAAAAACTTTATACGTTTTATCAGTGCTGTGATTGGTGGGATGATTGGTTATCAGATTGTGGGTATGGTTAAGCCCGCTCAGGAAGTTGTTAATATTATTAGTGAACCAATGTCTTTGTTTCAAAATTATTATTTCTATGGAGTGATTGGTGGCGCAGTTGTAGGTGTATTTTTAATTTTTTCAATTATAAAAGGATTTATACAAATGGTTCTCGGAGTTGAACACCAGTTACAAAAAATGCCTTTTGATGATATTTTAGCGGGAGCATTAGGAGCGATGGGAGGTCTTATTTTAGGTATTCTTTTGAATTATGCTTTCCCTATCGCCGATTTTTTTAAGATAGGTTTTTCCATTCAAGTATTGGCTAATTTAATTTTAGCTTATTTAGGAATGACAATTACAACCAGAAAAAGGGATGATTTGTTAGCGCTCTTTCAGAAACGTTCAAACACAAAAAAGCGACGTGCTACTAAAGTTGCTCCAAAAATATTGGATACTAGTGTAATTATTGACGGCCGTATAGCTGATATTTGTAAAACAGAATTTATTGAAGGAAATTTAGTTATACCAGAATTTGTTTTAGAAGAGTTGCGGCATATTGCTGATTCTCCAGACCTATTAAAAAGAAATCGTGGTAGGCGGGGATTGGATATTTTAAATCAGATCCAAAAGCAGATGGACATAATTGTTGAAATTGTAGGAATTGATTTTGTTGATACAGATGAGGTAGACAGTAAACTTGTAAAGCTAGCTAAGATGCTCGAAGGTAAGATTATAACAAATGATTTTAATTTGAACAAGGTTGCAGAATTACAGGGAGTTTCTGTTTTGAATATTAATGAATTATCTAATGCAGTTAAACCTATAGTTTTACCTGGCGAACAAATGGAAGTAAAAGTAATTAAAGAGGGTAAAGAGTTTGGTCAAGGTGTAGCTTATTTGGATGATGGAACAATGATTGTTGTTGATGATGGCAAAAAACATATTGGGAAAAAAATTCTAGTTTTGGTTACCAGCATTTTGCAAACTGCTGCTGGAAGAATGATTTTTGCTAAACCTAAAGCTATAGAACGAGTAATGTGAAGGTGATATAAATGAAAGTATCTGCAATTGTTGCAGCTGCTGGGCAGGGCAAACGGATGGGTGGAGATAGGAGTAAGCAGTACTTATTTTTGAATAATGAAATGATCCTCACATTGACACTGCAGCAGTTGGATAAAATTGAGCGAATTGTTGAAATGATTGTAGTTGTTCAGGCTTCTGAAGTAGATTTTTGTAAGAGAGAGATTTTTGAGAAGAATAATTTTGTGACACCTTATAAAATAATTGTTGGAGGAAAAGAACGGCAGGACTCAGTACAAATGGGTCTTGCTGTTCTTCAGCATGATACAGATTATGTTTTAATTCATGATGGTGCTCGACCATTAATAACTACGGGTTTGGTTATTGATGCATTAAAGCAAGCAGAAGAATATGGAACAGCGATACTGGCTGTTCCATTAAAAGATACAGTTAAAGTAGTCAATTCTTCTGGATTTGTTGAAACAACACCAGAACGATCTACACTAATGGCAGTTCAAACCCCACAAATTTTTCGTAAAGAATTGATTATTAGAGCTTATCAAGAAGCTGAGCGTTCTGATTATCAAGGAACTGATGATGCATCATTGGTTGAATTTATTGGGGAACCGGTTTTTTTGGTTCAGGGTTCTTACGAAAATATTAAAGTAACTACACCAGAAGATTTATTGCTAGCTAAAGAAATTTTGCGGAGGAGATTAGGTTGCGAGTAGGAATTGGTTATGATGTTCATAAGTTAGGTGAAGGGGAAGATTTGATTTTAGGGGGAGTTAAAGTCTCTTATAATTTGGGGCTAATCGGTCATTCTGATGCAGATGTATTGACTCATGCCATTATGGATGCTATACTAGGAGCATTAGGGAAAAAAGATATTGGGTATCATTTCCCAGATACTGAAGCCAGATTCAAAGGAATATCTAGCTTGAAATTGTTGGAGATAGTTAAGGGATTGATGGAACAAGATGGTTATAAATTAGGGAATTTAGATACTGTTATTGTTGCTCAAGCACCTAAACTAGCACCATATATTGATCAGATGACTGAAAATATTGCTAGAGTGTTGAATGAATCCTTGAACAAAATTAATATTAAAGCTACTACAACTGAAAAGCTAGGTTTTGCTGGTCGTGGTGAAGGAATTTCTGCTCAGGCTATAGTGATTCTTGAACGTAGTAGAGAAACTGAGTAATTAGGAAGGTGAGTGAAGAGATGTTTGTAAGAGAAGTTATGGTTAAAAATCCAATTACAATTTCTCCAGATTCTATTTTATTGGAAGCAGAAAAGTTAATGTCTGTAAACAATATTGGCAGATTAATCGTTGTTAAAGATGATAAAGTAATTGGTATGTTGACTGATAGTGATTTAGTTAAGCAACACATCTTAGAAACTAAAATTGAAACATTAATGACAAAAGATATAATTAAGGTTTATGATGACCAATCAGTACAGGAAGCAGCTATATTGCTCTCAGACCATCATATAGGTGGTTTACCTGTTTTCAATCGCGAAGAGAAAATTGTAGGTATTGTTACTGCTGAAGATTTAGTTCTTGGTTTTGTTCGTGAAGAGAGTCATGCAAAGATTACACCTGAAAGCTCAGCAATTTATCTTTCTATGACTCGCAGTCGCGAGTATGAAAAATATTGGTTGGATAAGGTAACAGGATATGGTTATCGGGCGGCAATTACACAAGCTGGGGCCAACGCTGAAAAATTAGCTATTAAGCTGAGAGAAAGTACAACAGTGGCAGCGATAGCTCGTGGTGTTATTAGTGAAAACTCTCGGGAAAAGATGGCTGTTTCTAATGCTGTAAAAGATGCTTATGCTCAATTATCTCTTGTAAATCCAGGTCTGGGTGGTGGATTTAAAGTTGCAGTTGTTCGCGGCGAGGGTCGAGTAGCTGTAGCGATCTTTGGTAAATTCGGACATGCGCTGGTAGATGGTCCTGAACAGTTAACAATTGGAACAAGTGTTATTTAGAAATTTAATGACATTTCAGAAGGCGAAATTCCACTCCTCTATAGGTTGGGGTAGAATGCTTACAATAATTTCAAAACTTCAGTGGGAGACCACTTCTTAAAGGGGCAAAATCTCCTTCTGAAGTCGTTAAAATTAAGAAATAATAACTTGTTATTATTTCGATTTTAACCCCCAAACGATTCTGTATCTAAGAATTGTTTGGGGGTTTTTAAGTATAAGTGCTTTTTTGATCTTTTGAGTTAAGACCCCC
>JAGMES010000142.1 GCA_023128035.1 Halanaerobiales bacterium
CAACAATTATGTCTTATATCGGAACTGCTAATAAACATAAAATCGATGCTTTTACTGCAATAAAGGCGGCAGTAACTAATCAGTCAAAAGCTTTACTTTTTAGTTAGCGACTGAATAGTTACGAATTATTATGCATTGGTAAATGCTACTTTTGACGAAAATAAAACTATAAATCAGCTCATTGCTTTATCTAAAAATCTACCTGCTCTTGATTTGGCACAGCATACTTCAAATGATATAGTGGTGCTATATGAATCACTTAATAAAGAACTTGAAAATCTAAGGAATGAGGAAAGCGACTTAATTCTAAAGATCAATGATATAAAAAATGTAAATAAAGTTGGTATTGAGTATATAGAAATACTTGATGAACTTAAGGAAAACACTCAAATTTCCTTGCCAGGCATAGATAAATATAGTTGTCCTCTTTGCGGAAATACTTGTAATGAATTAAATAAATATAACGCTGATATTTTAGAGGCGTCAAAATGGCTTGATGACGAGATTAACATTTCAAACTCTTACAACATCAATTTTTTAGAGGATATAAGAAAACTCGAAAATAAAAAGGATAATGTTGTACGAAAAATTAAAAAAACGTATGGTCAAATAATGGATATAAAGCGAAAATACTTAAAATCTGAAACCTTGACGAAATTAGAGGAAAAAATTAGCGACGCTAGGATAAGGATTCAGTACTTTGTTGAAACCTTGAATGAAGGTATGTTTAAGGAGGTTGATGGAGAAATAGAAGAAATTAAAGAACAGATTAGGATGTTAGATGAGAAAATTAGCAGTTTTGATGTGCCGAATAAAATGAACAAAGCAAAGTTTGAAATATGTAAAAATATGAATAAACTTGCTAAAATATTGGACTTTGAAGATGAGTTCAGACCAATAAACCTTATTTTTGATATTGACACTTTTGATTTATATCACTATCAATATCAAAAGAGAGAAAAAATATTTTTAAGCGAAATGGGAAGTGGTGCAAACTGGGTATCTTGCCATATTTCATTGTTTCTCAGTTTCTTGAGATATTTTACTGAGCAAAAAGAAAAATCACCTATGCCGCTTATCTTGTTTTTTGACCAGCCCAGCCAAGTATATTTTCCACAAGGGATAAAAGAGGTTTCTGATAATGATAAGGAAGGTAACATAAATGTTAAAAAGCAAAAAGATATTGACGCGGTTAATAAAATTTATAAGACAATTTTTGACGAAGTTGAAAGTATTGGATGTGATACTGAAATTATGCCACAGGTGATTATTGTCGATCATGTGAACGGTGAAGAATTAGAGGTTAAGGAAGACTTTAAGAAATTTACAAGGCGAAATTGGCGAGATGGGGAAGCATTGATTTAATAATACTTTATCATTAGATCAATAAGCCTTCAATAAAAATTATAATGTACCCTATAGTGTAGATAATTTAAAAAAGTCTACACTATAGGGTATTTTTATGTATAATTAGATATATGAGAATTGGGGGAATGAAAAATGAGTAAAAAGATATTTATCAAAGAAGAAATAGAGATTTTATCACATAACAAGTATGTGATAAATGTTAGTGAGAATCACTTATTCTGATGAATTCAAACATATTTTTATTGCTGAGAACGAAAAAGGAAAGTTTCCTAGAGAAATATTTGAAGAGCACGGATTTGATATAGATATCATAGGAATTAAAAGAGTCAAGTCATCTGGAAAGAGATGGAGAACTGCATACAGAGACAAGGGTATGTGTGGTCTAGAAGATACCAGAAAGAATAATTCAGGAAGACCAACATCTAAGGAGCTTTCCATAGAGGAAAAATACGCACGACTTCAAGCGCAAAATAGTTTATTGAAAGCTGAGAATGAACTTCTAAAAAAGCTCGATATAATGGAAAGGATGATGATAAGAAGGAAATAAAATTACTCCCTAAGGACAAATTCATAATCATTAGAGTTATAATTGAAAAATATAAACTAAAGAGTATGCTCAGTTATCTATGCAAGGTGGCCGGTGTATCATGTTCAGGATATTATAATTTCTTCTCGCAATCATCTCAGGAATCAAGGAAACAGCGTGAGTTGTTAGATGAAAAAACTAAAAAGATAATTTTAGAAGCATATAAATTTAAAGGACGTATGAAGGGCGCTCGTCAAATCAAAATGACATTAGAAGGACATTTTGGTACTGTATATAATTTGAAGCGTATACGAAGAATAATGAAAAAATACGAAATCATATGTCCTATCAGGAAGGCTAATCCGTACAGTAGCTTGTCTTTAGACATCGCCATTGATACAATACTTAAGTTAATGAATAATAATATTAAGGGATGTCTTAATAATAATTTCCACATTTCATTGTGGTCAGCACCTTTACAAGCTTGTGTTACATGAGGAAACAACCAGTGCTTTTTTAAAGTTAATTTTTGGAATTGTGGAAATTATTATCTATACATCCCTAAGCTTCATCCAGATGCATTTATCAACTCTGATCAAGGTTTTCACTATACAAGTCCTAAATTCCAAGCATTATTGAAAAATTACGGATTAGGACAATCCATGTCAAGGCGAGGAAACTGCGGGGATAATGCGCTTCAAGAATCGTTTTTTGGACATTTTAAAGATGAAGCATATATTAAATCATGTGAAACTCTAGAAGAGCTTGATGCTGAAAATGACGAATATATGGATTATTATAATAATTATAGATTTCAATAGGATTTAAAGAAGATGACTCCTGTTTTATTTAGGAATCATCTTCTCAGTGCAGCATAGTCTTTTTTTTAAATGTCCTTGACAAAGGGTACAGATTACTTTTTCTATGCCTTATTTTATGATTTGACGTTTCTAATAATGTTAATTAATACCATAGGGTTTACCCACACAATGTAGCGAAGAGCCAAATTTCATTTATGCTATGAAAGACTAGATGAATGTATCTGGTTTTTTTTGCGTTGTTGGATCGTTTATATATGCTAATTGCGATATTTTGTATTCGTATATGAAAAAAGAAGGAAAACTAACGTAAATTGTTGAGTATAAATTTAGGGTTTTTTGCCTAAATAAAGAAATAAGTTTGATAATAAAATGTGAAATTTAACGGCATTTCAGAAAGCAAGTTCCCCTCCTATATAGTGGGGGTAGAAGTCTTACAATAATTTCAAAAAAGTTTAGTTTGAAATTTGACATAGTGGATTTTAATATAGATTTTGAAGAGGATAATTAAAATGAGTAGATGGTACTAGGTAAAAACTATAACATTTTTTGATTCTAACTGATCGAGTTACGGTATGTTAAACTTATAAATGTCGTGTAAATAGCTAATTGTATTCGGTATAATTTTTCAAATGTTAAGAATAATTATTGCTAGATAAGGATGAAAAATATAACTGCAAAGAGAAAACATTTGACTGTTAAAGCTGCAATAACCCAAAGTTTGTGTGGATTGCCTTCTTTGTCAAACAGAACGCCTTGTTCTAGATCAAGTTGTGCTTGATACTGTCGAGTAGTCTTTTATTTTGGGATATTGTAATCTTCTCTTAATACTTTTTTATTATCGCTATTACGTAGAAATTAATACCTTTCGAAATATTAAGTTAGGTGCCGTTTTGTTGTAAAAAAGTTACTTCTTAAAAGAACTCAAAAAGTTTTTTCTGGAAATAATTAAATAATTAAATTTATATTTTAAATAGAGAATATTTACATCGAAAAATACAAATAAAAATGCCAAAAGTAAAATATAGAGAAGGAAAGTTTGATTTTATATAGAATAATTCTAATAGCTTAAAGTACACATAAGCAACTAAATTATGTAAAATATAAAAAGGAGGTGAATTAAAGTGAGAGATTTAAAAGCGATCATTGAAAAAAGCGAAAAAGTTGCTACCAGCAGCGTGAAAAAAAATGATGTAAATACTATGACATGCTGTTCAGCAGCTAAAAAAAGTAATGAGGTGATGGTTTAGTAAGGCAAGGGGGGCGAGTAACTAGCTCCCCTTTAAAAAGAGTATCTTAATAATACAAAATTGTAAAGGGGATTACCATGAAAGAAGATTCTTTACAGTCAATATTAACTAAAATATTTAGATGGATGATACAGAGAGTAAATTTTATTAATGAGAATCATGAAATTATTAATCTATGTTTTTTTGATACTATCGAGAATAGTATGTTTCCAAAAATAATGCAAGAAGGAAAAATCGGGCTAGATTCCGAAGCATTTATATGGGAATCTCCGATTATAAATATAATTGATAAAATGATTTCTCATTGCAATACAATAGGTTTTTTTTATGATGATACTGGGAAATTTCAAAATGTATGTGCGTTTGAAATGAAAGATATTTCTAAATATTGGAGAAAAGAATGTATTAACTTTTCAAACAATATAGGCTCTTTATCTGGATATTGCAATTGTCATTGTGAATTTTGTTATGAAAAAAATAGTCCTTTAAAATGGCCAAAAAGAATGCTAACTGTTGAAGAAGTGAAAAGTAGGTTAAACTACTATGATCGAGAAGAAAACTTAGGGGTGGTTGCACCAATAAGCAAATCTATGGAACCTTTCACAAATCCAAATCTTTTTGAGATTTTAGAGTTAATGCGTCAAAATTCAGAAGAAAACATTACTTTGATTACGAATGGAAGTTATTTGACAGAAGAAAATATAAAAAAACTAGTTAAAATAAAACCGGTTAATATCAGTATTTCTTTGAACTCATCTTCATCAGAAACGAGAAAAAGGGTAATGCAAGATCCTACACCAGAGGTTGCGATTTTAGCACCTAAATTATTAAACGAGTATAAAATTATTTATCAAGCAACTTTAGTCGCTTGGCCTACGATTGATTTAAATGACATTATAAAGACAATTTATTATTTAGATGAGAATAATGCCAGAGAGATTGTTATCCATTTACCTTCATACAATAGATATAATTTTCCAGAAAGTTTAGAAATGGATACAAATTATTGGGATACGATTGTTGGAGTAATGAATCAGCTTAAAAATAAAATAAACACTCCAATAAAGACATTTCCGGTAAATTATCTTAAAAAGGAATTAACACCTGTTGTTGAAAGTGTTTATGTAAATTCCCCAGCAATGTTGTATGATATTCAAAAGGGGGATATTATTAAAGAAGTAAACGGGATTCCTGTATTTACGAGTTTGGAAGCAGATTTGTTATTAGATTCATTTGCAGTGAAGAATGAAGAAATACATATTTCTATCATGAGAAATGATAAGTTACTAAGTAGAACATTACCCTCATTAGAAATTTTTCTTGATGATGAATTATATCCATGGAATGGAAAAAAATATCCTTTAATGCGTCCATATACAGGTATTTATCTGATTAACGATTTTCATATGAAATATATCAAAGATATTGAGAATATTCTATCAAAATATCAAACTGCAAAAAAACATTATTATTTATACTTCTCAATTCATTGAAATTTTTTTGAAGCAAGCCTTAAATATCTGGAATGAATATTATCCAGAAACTTTTTTATATAAAGAAATTTTTATTAGAGTTGCTCCTAATAAGTATTGGGGTGGTAATATCTGTTTAGGTGATCTCATGGTAGTTAGTGATTATGTTGAAGATCTTAAATCTTTGGTTGAAGAAGGGCATAAAATTGATTTAGTAATAATTCCATCATCATTTTTAATTACTGGTTATCTGGACATTTTGGGTGAATCTGTCTATAAAATAAAAAATTATTTTGATTTTGATATTGAACTGATTGATTGTGTTCAAATTAATGGATGAGTTTGGAGGAGGAAGGTAAAATTGAAAGAAACCAAAGAGAGTAATAACAAACATAACTTTTATATTAATGTTAATAATTCAACGAAACAGGTTTATCAGGATCCAATTGCTGATTTTTCGAGACTTATTTTAGATGAATTATTAAATCAAATTGTTCTAACTTATAAGGGAAAGGAAGTTAAAGTAGATGGGTATTATTTAAATCATGATAAAGAAACTATATATAATATATTTAAAAAATAGTAATTTAACTAAGGAGGATGGCTAATATTGGATGAACATATAATTAATAAATTTTCTGTATGGATGCAGGATGAAAAAGTCTTAATCATCTCCCCATCTCCATTGGATTGGATAGTTACAAATAAAGAAGGATATGATTTTTTTAGCGAAATGATAGATAATGTAAATGAGTTTAAAAAATTGTTGCCTCATTTTCCTGATTCAGTACACAACTTATATTATTTTTTAGAAAAAAATTTATTTGCAGAAAAAGATGAATATAATGGGAATGCATATTTATTTTCTTCACCACAAACTATATATTTTCATCTAACAAACAAATGTAATCTAAACTGTAAATATTGTTATGCACATAAATATAAAAATTATTTGCCAGAAATGACTTATAGTATAGGTGTGAAAATATTAGATCAATTTAAAGTACAATTACCATCATCATATTTAGTTTTTACTGGTGGAGAACCGATGCTTAATCCAGATTTCCATAGACTAGTAGAATATTCGTTAGATTTAGGCTTTAGAGTGGGATTATTAACAAATGGAACGCTTATTGAAAATATACCAGAGAATTTACTTAAGAAAATAGATTATCAGATAAGTTTGGATGGAATATCTGCTGATATTAACAATTTGACTCGGGGAAGATTTGAAGATACAATGTCTGGAATAAATAAGTTATTGGAACTTGGTATTAGGCCAGAAATCAGAGCTACTTTAACTAAATATACTAAGGATCACGCGTTAGACTTTTATAAATATTGGGAAGAAAGAGGTATTAATGCTCGGTTTTTTGTTATACGAAAATTTGGCATTGACGAGGAATTTGAAAATCTAGGCTTAAATGATGAAGAATTATTGCATATATTTAATAAGTTTTCAGTAGAACTTGGTAGTTATAAAAAGGCATTACGAAATATTTTGGTGGCTGATCATATGAGTTTTTTTAAACCGATTAATTGCTGTGGTATTGGAAACAGCAATATTGCTGTTGATGGTCTTGGAAACATATATCCATGTATTCATTTATGTGTATCTAACTTAAAAATCGGTAATATTTTAGAACAAAGTATTACAGATATATCGAGTTCTAAGATTTTAGAAAAAATTCGCTGTAAGGTAGAGGATATTAACACATGTAAAGTATGTCCTTTTCGTTATATTTGTGGGGGAGGATGTAAAGCAGAAACGTATTTTCAAACTAAAAATTTCTCAACAAAATATCCTAATTGTGACTTTTTAAAAAATATTATCTTAAAATGTATGTTTGAAGAAGAACTAGTAGTTGGTGATAAAAATGATTACTAATATTTGTGAATCCGATAATATGGACTTGATTAAAAGTGTATACAAAAACGAGTTGGAATGGCATAAATTATTAAAAGCTAACGTACTATCATTAATGAATGATAAGTTAGTAATGATATCTAATCAACATATAAAAACTTCTGATTTCAATTTAATTGATTTGTGGCTAAAAGAATTTGAAATTAAAAACAAATTAATTAATTATGAAAAAGAAGTAAAACGTGTAATTAAAATTTTTAAAGAATTGAAAATAGATCGTTTTACTTTTCGTGTACCACTTTATGATTCTAATAATATGTCAAGTTTATTTAAATTTTATAAAGATCAGAGCGAGTTGATTGAAGATGGAGAGGATGTACAATTAATTTGTAATTTTCCTATTTATGATGATCAATATGCAATAGTAGATCAGTTCAGGACTGTTTTAGTAACAACAGAAGAAAAGAACCAATTGTGGGACAAACTTGATGGAAGTGGTATAAATATGATGTCTCGTTTATCCCAAATAACTAATAGATATATTTTTTATCATTTAGAAGATCCAATAGGTTGTTTTGAAACAATAGAGACTAAGTTATTTGAAAAAATACTTTGCGGTATTTATTCAATAAAAATTTTATCAGATTATAGGGGAAAAGGGCTTGGTAGCAAAATGTTAATAGAATTTATGAAAAATCAAAAGGGTAAAGCTTTTTATTTACAGACTTGGGATACCAATCCTGCTTTGAAATTTTATAAAAGGTTAGGTTTTAAAGAAATATATAGATATAAAAGATTTGTAAAGGAGAATTGTTTATGAAAGAATATATTAGATTATTATTTAAAAATAAAAACTTTTTAATTATTATGATTGCTGATCTTGTTTCTAGAGCAGGTGATATTTTGTTTACTATAGCCCTCTTATGGACTGTTATTGAAACAACAAAATCAGTATTTTCTGCAAGTATTATATTATTTATACAATATTTTTCTCGATCTCTTAGCTCAGTAGTTTCAGGCTTATTAGTAGATATGTTTTCAAGGAAAAAATTGCTAGTGGTCAGTTTATTGTCACAGGCAGGTTTATTATTATTATTTATTCCCTTTGTTCAAAATGAATTAAAGTATTTATATTTAACTCCGTTGATATTTTTACTATATATTTTTTCAACTATTGCAAGACAGACTCAAAATGCTATGATTCCAGATTTTGTTGAAAAGGAAGAATTGGTTAGAGCGAATTCAATAGACATAATGTTAAATAGGATTGTAGGCATTGGAATGTTAGCTGCAGCTGGTTATATTACTTCCTTGTTAAAGATATCTACAATTATGTGGGTTGATAGTATTAGTTTTGTAATTCCTGCATTGCTTTTATTATTCCTACTTTCAGAACCAAAAGTTAATGAAGAGAAAAAATATAAATCAAGTGAAAAGGAAAAGTCTAATTGGGTACAGAATTTACAGGAAGGTTGGGAATACATCAAAACTGATTCTTTTATTTCATTATTTTTATTGATGTTGATTTTATTGAATCTACCATATACATTTATGAATATTTTCCCATTGGCTTATGTAAATAAAGTCCTTGCTGCAAATTCATCAGATTATGGCCTTGTAAAATCAATGTTATTTGTAGGAACGTTGATTAGTATGTATATTGTTGGGAAATATAAATTTTTCAAAGAAAAACCAATTTCTTGCTTTACATTAGGTATCTTTGGTTGTGGTATTTCATTAATATTTTTTGCACCTTTTTTTCAAAATAGTATTATTACTGTAATTATCTTATTAGTCCTTTATGAATTTTTTGATACTTTTACTCAACCCATTTATGCAATTTTTCGAGGGAGAATTCCTAGCGAATTACGTGGGAGAGTTTTAGGATTGTTTGATGCTCTTGCATTAGTGGTTGTTCCGATATATACACTTTTATCTGGATATATTATGGATCAGCTGGGGATCGCTCAAGTGGGCGTTTTTATAGCAATATTATTTATAATTTTAGGTTTTGTAAGTATCAAACTAAAATATGTAGAAAATGTTGGTCAATAAAAACAGTTAGCAAAAAATGTTCTTATTATTTGGTAAGAGCATTTTTTCTATTTTAGGAATAGTTATTATATATATTATGATTAGCCCACAAAAAGCCTGAAATTAGTTACTTTTATTGAAAATATGATATAATAGTATTATAAGAATTTATAACAAAGGTGGCTAATTTCATGTTTTGTTCTAATAAAAATCAACCAATTTCATTATTTGACCCTATTCATTCTATGCCTAAATATCTCAAAAAGATTTTAGATAAAAGTTGGGCTGAAACCTTTCGAGATAAGATTTTCCCATATATCAATGAAGAACGTTTTGAAGTGCTTTATAGTGATAACCATGCAAGTAAAAATGAAATGATTTATCGAACTAAAGATAACGCTTCTGAGTCAAAGTTGGAGATATTATTGAAGCATACACATCAATTGTACTGTTTAGCTCAGTCTTTGGGGGACAAATATGCTACTATGGAAGAATATCTACTTTTAGAAAGAGTATTAAGAGAACAAACTCAAGAGAATGAAACAGGAAAATTATTCCCGTTATCTGGTGAAGAAATTTCCTCAGAAAGTTTGCAAAATCCTACAGATCCAGATGCAACTTACCGTAAAAAGTATAAAGACAATGTTGGTTATGTAGCTAATATGGTACAGGCATATGGCAATAAAAATCAAGTTATCACACATTATGATCTTAAGAAAGATTCCACTGCAAAAACCCCCCTCTTTATATTTTTTTTAGATACAATCTTGTTAATAGTTGCTATTAAAGTAATATTATGATATAATATATATGTAATAATAACTTTATTGCGAGTACTTTAATATTTATTGGGGGTATTTATAATGTTTAGACCTAATGATCAACATAAGCAATCAGAACTATTCAACAGTTTAAATTCAATGAAATCAGGTATAGTCAAAAAACTACTGAACTCATGGGCTCCTGTTTTTTATGATCATATTTTCTGCAAAATAGATGAGAGTATCTTTTCAGTTTTATACTGTCTTGATAATGGACGCCCTAATTTTCCTGTAAACATACTCTTATCTCTTGAGTATATTAAACATCTTTTTGACTATACGGATGAAGAAATTATGGAACAGTTCTATTTTAATTATCAGATTAACTATGCTCTGGGTATTAGAACACTTGGGGAAATGAACTTAGCACCAAGGACGATTTATGAGTTTAGAGAAAGAATATATCAATACACATTGGCTCATCCAAGAGAAGATGATCTCATATTTGAACAATTCATAAAACTTACAGAGAATTTTATTAAAGTAGCTGACATAGATACTGATGAACAGCGTATGGATTCAAGTTTTATCTCATCAAACATAAAGAAAGCCGGGAGATTATCACTGGCTTATGATGTGCTTGAACAAGCTGTCAAAACTCTACCGAAAGAATACCTTTCAGAACCATTAAAAAAATTGCTTGAAAATGGCTATAAAAATCAAATATTGTTCAGAACAAAGATTAATGAAACTACTTCAAAGTTAGAAATGTTAATCAATCTTTGTAGTGAAGTTTTAACTATAGTTGAAAACATTCCTGAAATAGTTGACAAAAAAGAGATAAAAATTCTTGAAAGATTTATTTCTGAACAGTCTACTTATGACAGTGATAAATTATGCTATACTCCAAAGAAACATGATGATATTTCTT
>JAGMES010000143.1 GCA_023128035.1 Halanaerobiales bacterium
AGTAATCCTTGAAAGTTGCATTATTATCAATTTTGCTGCGAGTGACTAGAACATTCAAAAAGACACCTATTATATTTTGCAAATCTTCATGTCTTCTTCCTGCTACAGGAATTCCTATGGTAATGTCATTCTGATTGATTGTTTTCATTAATAAAATTTCGAAAGTGGCTAACATAAATATGAATTTAGATATTTTATGATTTATGCAAAACTTGTTGATCTGTTCTGTTAATAAATTGTCCAGTACTGTCTGTTTGGTTTTTCCATCCAATTGTCTATCTAAAGAGATATTTGTAGCAGGTAACTCAGTGTAAGTGAAATTATCTAACTTTCTGATCCAATATTCACTCATTTTTTCCATTATCTCCGAATTCATCAAAGAGTTATGCCATAATGCATAATCTTTATATTGTATCTTCAACTCTGGCAGTTCTTTATCATCATGCAGATTGTTAAAATCTTTGGTCAGAATAGCCATTGAGACCCCATCAGAAATAATATGATGCATATCAAATAGCAGCATATGTTTGTTCGAACTAAATTTTATCAGAGCAACTCTCAGTAATGGTGCTTTGCTTAGATCAAAAGGTCTTATAAATTCTATTGCTGTCTCTTTTAGTTTATCTTCTTCAATTATTTGATAACTTAAATTAAGATCAACATCTTGATGAATCTGCTGCATTAGTTCACCATTAACCAGTCTAAAGGATGTTCTAAGAGCTTCATGTCTATTAACAAGAGCATTTATGGTTTTTTCAAATCTGGAACTATCAAATTCTCCTTCAAGAATTAAAGCTGATGACATGTTGTAAGCCAATGATTTTTCCGCAAGCTGCCACATAATATATAGTCTTTTCTGTGATGATGATGCAAGATAATATTCCGCCTCTTCCACCGGTTGTATTGCAAAAAAGATTTTTTCTTCAGCCTTAATAATGTATTGTGCAAGTTCTTTGATTGTAGGACTTATGAAAACCTGACTTAGCGGAATTTCTACATTCAACTTCTTGTGCATTTTTGATAAAAGAACTGTAGCCTTTAAAGAATGTCCTCCAAGTTCAAAGAAGTTATCATTGATGCCTACTTTCTCTATTCCTAATATTGCTCCTAAAACCTCTTTCCATATATCTACCAACTTTTCTTCTATCTCATTTCGTGGTGCTTCATACTCTACTCCAGTGAATATATTTCCTTCAGGCTTTGGTAATGTTTTTCGATTTATCTTTCCATTTTTATTCAATGGCATTTTTTCTAGTTGTACAAAATATGATGGAATCATATAGTCAGGAAGATTCTTTGATAAATATTCTCTTAATTCCATTAGAGTTATTTCTCTGTGAGATACAACATAAGCACATAAATATTTGTCATTCTCATCTTTTCGATATATTACTACGGCTTCTTTTATAGCTTCATAGTTCAACAAACTATTCTCAATTTCTCCAAGTTCGATTCTAAAGCCTCTGATCTTTACTTGATGATCTATTCTTCCTAAAAACTCTATATTTCCATCGGGAAGCCATCTTACCATGTCTCCAGTTCGGTACATTTTTTCTTTAGGTATAAATGGATTTTGGACAAACTTCTCTGCAGTAAGTTCTGGATTGTTTAAATAACCTCTAGCTAATCCATCTCCACCCAAACATAATTCTCCACAGACTCCAATTGAAACTAACTTATTATCTTTATCAACAACATAACCTGTCGTGTTACTAATAAATTTACCTATCGGAATAGTTCCTGAACACTCTTGGTTTACAAAGAAAATAGTTGAGAATGTTGTATTTTCTGTTGGCCCGTATATATTTGCAATTTTTAAATCCTTACATTCTCTTTTAACCTTATTGAAATGTTTAGGGGATGCAACTTCTCCACCTGTTAATAGAAACTTAAGTGACTTAAACATATCTGGTTTTTCTTCTGCCATTACGTTAAATAAAGCTATTGTGATAAATAAAATATTAATTTGATTGTTAACCAGATACTTAGCCATTTCTTCTGGTCTTAATATGAGATCTTTTGAACCTAAATGAAGTTCTAAACCATTTAATAATGATCCCCAAATCTCAAAGGTAGAGGCATCAAAAGCTAATGTTCCTGTTTGCAGTATTTTATCTCCATCTTCAAATTGTACATAATCTATATTTTTCACAAGCCGTACAACATTACTATGTTCTATCATTACCCCTTTAGGGTTTCCGGTAGAACCGGAAGTGTAAATAACATAAGCTAAACTTCCAGGGGCGCTTATATTTTGAGTAGTGCCTTTATTAGTTAAATACAATGTTTCATCTAAAATATCTATAATCACACCATTGAAATCGAAATCGCTTCCTACATCTCCTTGTGAAAGCAATACATTGACAGAAGTATCTGATAACATATAATTGATTCGTTCTGTCGGATACTCGGGGTCTATTGGAAGATATGCTCCTCCGGCTTTTAAAATTGCCATAACTCCAATGATCATCTCTAATGATTTTTCGGCTATAATTCCTACCAAAGCATCTGCTTTGACTCCCTGCTCTCTTAACAGATAAGCAAGATTATTAGCTCTCACATTTAGATCTCTATATGTTAATTTTTGGCCTTGATAGACTACTGCAATATAATCTGGATTTTTATTAACCTGCTCTTCAAATAGCTCCTGGATTGTTTTATCTCTTGGATAATCTGCATAGGTGTTATTAAAATCATATAGAATCTGATCTTTTTCTTCTTTGGTAAGCATCTCTATTTCACTTAATTTAGTATCTGTATCAACAGTTACTGCTTTGAGTATATTTCTAAAATGAGATATCATTCTTTCAATAGTTTCTCTTTTATATAGCTTTGTACTGTACTCAAAATTTAAAAATATTTCTTCATCTGTACCTGTCAATACGATTTCACTGGCTGAAATTGTTAGATCAAATTTTGATATTTTATTTTCATAATTATATGATCTAAATTTTAAATCTTGAACTTTTAATTCTCCATTATCCATATTTTGCATTATAAACATTACATCAAATAATGGATTTCTACTCATATCTCTAATTAAGTCTAATTTATCTACCAGTTCTTCAAACTGATAATCCTGATGTTCATATGCCTCTAATGCATTTTCTTTTACTTCTTTCAATAATTCTTTATAAGTCTTATTACTTTTGGGATAGTTTCTCATAGTAAGAGTATTTACAAACATTCCAATAACTTTCTCCAAATCTGGATGTGTTCTGCCTGCTATTGGACTTCCTACTATTATATCTTCTTGACCACTATATTTGGACAAGAGGATATTTAGCCCTGATAAAAGTACCATATACATAGTACTACCTGTTTCTTTGGAGATTCTTTTTAAATCTTTTGTCAGTATCTTATCTAACTTAAAGCTTATACTATCGCCTTCAAGACTTTTGATAGCAGGTCTTGGATGATCAGTTGGCAGATTTAATACTGGTACTTGATCACTAAATCTATTAATCCAATATTCTTCTTGCTTTTTCATAACATCTGATCTCAATAAATTATTTTGCCATGCTGCATAATCCTTATATTGAATTCTTAGTTCATCTAATTCTTTTCCTTCATAAAGATTTGTGAACTCGTTTACAAGTATTCCCATGGATGTACCATCTGATATTATGTGATGCATGTCAAACATGAGTATATATTTATCTTCTTGTACTCTTATAATCCCTACTCTAAACAAAGGAGCTTTACTCAAATCAAATGATCTGATAAATTCGTTTACTACTTCTGGGGTAGCTTTATCTGTTTTTTCTATATACTCTACTTTAAAGTTTAGTTCGCCCAAATTGACTTTTTGGACTAACTTCTCTTCGATGGTTTCAAAAGATGTTCTTAGGGTTTCATGTCTTTTAATCAGTTCTACAAAAGCTTTTTCTACGTTTTCTAGATTCAGTTTACCTTCAATTTCTAGTGCACCGCCTATATTATATCCTGTTCCTTGTAAATCAAACTGTTGCAACAAATACATTCTCTTTTGTGCTGAGGAAGCTTCATAATATTCAGTGGTCTCAACTTTTTCGATTGCTTTATATGTTGTCTTAGTTGTACTTTGGATATATTTGCTGATTTCTTCTATCGTAGGTGTTTTAAAGATTTCTTTTAAAGGTACTTCTACATTTAATTCTTTGCGTATTTTTCCTACAAATGCTGTCGCCTTTAATGAATGCCCTCCTAGTTCAAAGAAGTTATCATTGATTCCGACTTTCTCTATTCTTAATAGCTCTTTCCATATATCTACCAATTTTTCTTCTGTTTCATTTCGTGGAGCTTCATATTCAGTTCCTACTTCGATGTTACCTTCAGGTTCAGGAAGTGCTTTTCGGTTGATCTTACCATTTGCAGTTAATGGCATTTGATCTAATTGTACAAAATATGATGGGATCATGTATTCTGGTAAACTTTTTAATAAAAATTCTCTCAATTCTCCTACAGTTACTTCCTGATCTGAAACAAGATATACACACAAATATTTTGCTCCATTATTATCTTCTTTATCTACTACTATTGCTGCTTTGACTGAATGATAATTTAATAACTGATTTTCGATCTCTCCTGGTTCTATTCTATATCCACGTATCTTCACTTGATGGTCAATTCTTCCCAAAAATTCGATATTCCCATCAGATAATAAGCGCGCCATATCTCCAGTTTTGTACATTTTCATACCAGAGATAAATGGATTCGGTACAAATTTTTCTGCTGTCAAATCTTCTCTGTTTAGATAGCCCTCTGCTAAACCGTCTCCGGAGATACACAATTCTCCCACAGCACCCTTAGGCGCAAGATTTAAGTATTGATCCAATATATATATTTGTGTATTAGCCAGAGGTTTACCAATTGGAATATTTCTACCTACTGGTGATGTTTGACCATATTTATAGAACGTTGTGCAGATTGTAGCTTCTGTAGGACCATAGCCGTTTATGATTTTCATATTATCATTTAATTTCAGATAATCTTCTAACACATAATCCTTAATTGGCTCTACCCCTACCAGCATTTTGTTAAGTTTGACTTCTTCACTGCTTAATCCCTCATAGACCTCTTTTAAGATAGTTGGAGGGATATAAGCAAAAGTTATCTCTTTATCTAAAATAGTTCTAACCAAATTATGAATATCTGGTATCATTTCATTGTTATAAAGCACTAGAGTGGCTCCAAAAACAAGAGGCATAAATATTTCACATACGCTTACGTCAAAGGAGATATTAGTCAAACTCAAACAATTATCTTGTATCCCCACATTCTTTCCAAAGCTACTATATATATTACATAGAAAATTATTTAGAGCTTTGTGAGATACCATAACCCCTTTAGGCTTTCCAGTAGACCCAGAAGTATAGATGATATACGCTAAACCTTGCGAATTATTAATAGGTTCTAAGTTTGAGCTTGCTTTATGATATATTTGTTCATCCTCTAAGGCAACTATTTGACCTCTAAATGGAACTTCATTTACCAAATATTCATGTGTCAATAAAATATTTGCACCGCTATCTTTAAGCATATATCCGACGCGTTCCTCAGGGTAATCAGGATTTATGGGAAGATAAGCACCACCGGCTTTAAGTATTCCTAATATCCCAATCATCATCTCAAAAGAACGGTTTACTGATATTCCAACTATGCTACCTGCGTTTACTCCATTCTCTCTTAAGGTTCTAGCTAATCGATTTGCTTTTTCATTAAGCTCTCTATAGGTCAACTTGTGTTCTTCAAATATTATTGCTACAGTATCTTGTCCCTTTTCCACCTGTTCTTCAAATAACTGATGAATTTGCTTTGATATTTGCAAAGTTTCTGTCTTGGAATTATTAAATTCATTGAGTAATTGATCTCTCTCTTGATTAGAAATAATATTGATCTCACTAAGTTTTCTATCAGAATTTTCGACAATAACATTTAAGATATTTATAAAATGTCTGGATAATCTTTCTATAGTTTCTTGCTTAAAAAGTTTAGTACAATATTCAAATCTAAAATAAATATCTCCTGAATTTTCTGCAGCTTTCAAAGTTAGATCAAATTTTGAAACCGGATTTTCAAATTCAATTGTACTTACTTTTAGATTACTAACGTCTGCAGTAATCGAACTGTTAAAGTTTTGAAGAACAAACATTGTATCAAATAATGGATTTCTACTCAGATCACGCTGTAAATCTAGCTTATTTACCAGCATTTCAAATTGATAATCCTGATATTCGTAAGCCTGTAAAGCATTATCTTTAACATCTGCTAAAAATTCTGCAAAAGATAAATTACCTTGTGGTCTATTTCTCATCGCTAGAGTGTTTATAAACATCCCAATTAGTTGTTCAAGATCAACATTAGGACGTCCAGAGATGGGAGAGCCTACGATTACATCCTCTTGCCCTGAATATTTTGAAAGAAGAAGATTATATGCTGCAAGTAGAATCATATAAAGAGTTGTTTGAGTCTCTTTACTCAATCCATTTAATTTTTCAGTCAATTTTGTTCCAATGTTAAAATCAAATTGATTTCCTTCAAAACTTAATTCTGCTGGTCTAGGATAATCTGTTGGGAGATTAAGGACTGGAATCTCATCTTGATCTGTACTAAAATGATTGAGCCAGTATTCTTCCATATCATTAATTTTATCAGAATTAAATAAATTGTTTTGCCAGATAGTAAAGTCTTTGTACTGAATCCTTAAGTCAGGCAATTCTTTTCCCTGATATAAAGCGATAAAATCATTTATCAAAATATAGAGTGAGGTACCATCTGAAATAATATGATGCATATCATAGAGCAATGCATATTTATCTTTAGTTCCTCTAAACTTAGCCAACCCTACCCTTAATAATGGCGCCTTCCTCAACTCAAAAGGCATGACAAACTCATTAACTAAATGCTGAACTTCTTTCTTAAAATCTGCCTGAGACTCAATTTCATAACTCTGAATAGAGAAGTCAACATCCTGATAGATGCGCTGTACTACTTCACCTTCGATTAACTGAAAAGAGGTTCGTAATGAATCATGCCTTTTGATAAGCTTTAAAAAGGCATGATGAAGCTTTTCTTTGTCAATCTCACCCTCAATTAACATTGCCTGAGGCATATTATAATTTGTATTAGTAGTATCTAATTGATTAAGAAGATATAATCTGCTCTGTGCTGAAGAGACTGGATAATATCCATTCTCGAAATCTCTTTCTTGGGTGACTGGAATGAAAGCATAACTACTTTTTTCTGCTCTCTGAATATATTCGCTAATTGCTTTAATCGTCGGATCTTTAAACATTTCACGGAGAGGTATATCTACTTCAAATTCTTGGTATATTTTAGAGACTACAGAAGTAGCTTTTAAAGAATGTCCTCCAAGATCAAAAAAGTTATCATTGATTCCAATCTTTTCTCTATCTAAAACTTCAGACCAGATTTTTGCCAATTTTTCTTCTATCTCATTACCTGGTGCAACATATTCTACTCCTGTATCAATATTCTTATCTGGCTCAGGCAATGCACTTCTATCGATCTTACCATTAGGGTTTAATGGCATCTTATCTAAACGCACAAGATATGTAGGGATCATATAATCAGGTAAAACTTTTTCTAAAAACTGTCTCATTTCTGAAATGGAGATATCTCGATTAGAAATGATATAACCACAAAGGTATGTTTCACCATTTTCATCTTCACGATCTATTATAATCGCGTCTCGTACAGCATCATGGGCCAGCATCTTAAATTCAATATCCCCAGGCTCTACTCTCATTCCCCTAATTTTCACCTGTTGATCAATTCTCCCGATGATCTCCAAATTTCCATCAGGCAACATCCTACCCAGATCACCTGTTTTATAAATAATATCTCTAGGGTTCTTGGTAAATGGATTTATTAAGAAAACTTCTTTAGTAGCGTCTGGACGCTTATAATAACCAGAAGTAACAAACGGTGTCCTGATATACACTTCACCAACAATACCAGGTTTACAAATTTTCATAGTTTTATTTAAAACCAGTACCTGCGTATGATCAATTGCTTCTCCTACAGGAATATTAGTTTTAAATCTGTCCTCTTCTTTAATTCGGTAAAAGAACTTAATTAAGGTAGTCTCAGTAGTACCATAAAGATTCACTAATTGAATTCTGTTACGCGCGCGCGCGCTAAATAGTTCGATAAATTTCTTGACATCATTACCTCGCAATTTTTCGCCAGCCATCAAGATATATTTCAAACTTTGAAAACTATCTGGATCATTTAATTCACTTATTAAACTTTTAAATAAAGCTGGTGTCATATGAATCAAAGTAATTTGATTTAAGTTAATCCATTCGATTAACCTTTGCGAATTTAAGATTATATCGTCATTCTCAGGTATACAGATTGTTGCTCCGATAGATAAAGTTGTAAAGATATCTCTTAAAATAGCATCAAAAGAAGGTGAAGTTAGCTGACTGATATTAAATTCTTGATCTATTCCAAATTCCTTGATCTCCCATGCAACGAAATGTTCTAAGCTTTTATGGCGACCCAATATTCCTTTTGGGGTACCGGTTGAACCAGAAGTAAAGTAGATATAACAATTTTTAGCTTCGACCTGCTCATAATCTTGAGATTGATTTTTAAGTAGTCTATAAATATTTAAATTGTTATATTCATCCTCCACTATTTTATCCGAATCCAAAAGTAAAACATTGATTTTTCTGTCCCACTCTTTAGTAATTCGATCTACTCTGACCAAATTTTTGGAATGAAGTACAATCCAATTGGATTGTACTTCATTCATCATTATGCTTAATCTATTCTCTGGGTGTTTTAAATCTAGCGGAACAAATATTCCACCAGATTTCAGAATACCCAACATCGAAAAGATTAGTTCAGGACTTCTGTCTAACAAAAGTATAACGTTTTTGTTGTCAGTTAGCTGGCTTTGAAAGAAATTAGCTATTTGATTAGAGTATTTCTCTAATTCATAATAAGATACTTCTCTATTTCCATGTTTGATTGCAATCTTATCTGACATTTTTTGTGCAATCTTTGAAATTTTGCTTTGTAAAGCCATCTTATAACCTCCTTACTAAAAATCGAATTCGTCAAAATTATCATCACTGAAAAGGTCATCGAAATCTTCCATCATATCATTTGAGTCAGTTAATTCCATTTGAGTAATTATACTTTCCTCATCTTGTAAAACAATGTTAATGATCTTTTCAATCTCTACTGGAATCGTTTCGATAATATAATCCTCATATTTATCGCGTTTATATACTAAATTTAAATGTATATCATCCTGTCTCTCTGAAACATATAATGTAAGATCATATTTTGCTTCCACTTTTTCCACTAAATATGGTCGGATAGTGATTTCTGCTAAAGTCTGATCCTCGCCACCAAAGTACGGTAGATAGTTAAAGAGAATTGAGAATAATGAATCACCTTGATAGTTATTTACCTCTCTAATTTTTAAGTCCAACATGTCAAATGGATAATCCTGATTTTCAAAAGCCTCTGTTGTTACTTCTTTAATCTGATGTAAGTATTCATTAAATCTCATCTCATCTCTAATCTCAGAACGAATGATCAATAAATTCAAGAAAAGTCCAATCAAATCTTGCAATTCTACTTTATTCTTGCCTGCAATAGGAATACCGATTGAAAGATCCTCCTGATCTATCGTTTTGAAAATAGCAATTTTAAATACCGCTATCATAAACATGAATTTAGTCACATTATGTTTAACGCAAAACTCATCTATCTTCTCTACTAAGTCAACTCCTATTTCAAATGGTATTTGTGCACCAGCATTACTCTCTATTAAATCGGTAGTCATTGCTGGAAGTTGAGTATACTGTAAATCCTTTAATTTGTTTAACCAATATTCTTCTTGTTTTGCTATTACATTTTCTTCAAAGAGACGATATTGCCATACTGCAAAGTCCCGATATTGAATCTTTAATTCAGGTAATTCAATGCCTTGATAAAGTTTAACAAATTCAGTAACTATTATATTCATGGCACTTCCATCTGCAATGATATGATGCATATCTAGCATCAAGAGATATTCATCTTTAAATTGTACCAATTCAACTCTGAGCAATGGCGCGATTTCTAGATCAAATGGTCTTATAAAACTATTTATCCTAGTATTTACTTTTATTTCATCCATTGCACAATCATTTAGATCAATATAATTTATCTCAAAATTCACGTCTTCATGTATAATCTGAACTTGTTCACCATTCATAGTTTTAAAAGATGTTCGTAAAGATTCATGTCGTTTAACCATATTTTTAAATGCTACTTCCAATCTATCTAGTTCTAAATTACCTTCAATGATAAATATAGCAGGCATATTATAACTAATGTCATTAACATTTAATTGATTAACCATATATAACCGTTTTTGAGCTAAAGAAATTGGATAGTATTCTCTCTCTTCAACTGGTTCAATTACTAAATAAATACTCTCATCTGCCTTAATAATAAAGTTTGACAGTTCTTTGATTGTTGGAGTTTTAAATACCTGACGAAGAGGAATTTCTACATTTAACTTCTTGTGAATTTTTGATAAAAGAATCGTAGCCTTTAAAGAATGTCCTCCAAGTTCAAAGAAATCATCATTAATTCCGATTTTTTCTATACCTAAAACATCTGACCATATTTCTAACATCTTTTCTTCTACATTATTAGTAGGTGCAACATACTTTACTCCTGCTTCAATGTTATCTTCTGGCTCAGGCAACGCCTTCCTATCAACCTTACCATTCGGGGTAAGTGGGATACTGTCAAGTTTAACAAAATATGAAGGAATCATATAGTCAGGTAATTCTTTAGACAAATGTTCTCTGAGCTCCGCCACTGTAAGTTCACTGTTTCCTACTATATAGGCACATAGGTATTTAATTTTGGAATTTTCTTTGGCCAAAACTACAGACTCTTTTATCGCTACATGCTTTAAAAGCTGGCTTTCTAT
>JAGMES010000144.1 GCA_023128035.1 Halanaerobiales bacterium
GAGCTTTATTTCGTTAACGTTTTAATTTTTCAAAATCGTGAAATTATTCTTTGAGGAATATCTAACTCTCTTCTCAAGTTAATAGCCTCTAATTCCTTAGAAAACTCATTCTTCACTAAATCGAAATCAAGGGCCAGCTCCCTTACAAGCCCCCCCATAAGAACTCTTGTGAGCTCACTTTTCCAAAGTGTAAAAGCTGGCGTATATGTAAGAGCAAAAGCACATATTTTACCTGCATCTTCTTCAATTTCTCCTAATGAGCATTCTTCGAAATCAATTCCATAAATCATATTCTTCTCGTCGAGGATAAAGTTTCTAAGATTCACATCACCCAAAATCCAGTTTTGCTCTACTCTCACTGTTTGATAAAATTCTTTTAGCCAACAAAAGAATCTATCCAAGACCAATTGGTCAATACTATTCCCCAAATCTTCTTGCCTAGTAAAACAATCACATAAAGTCTCACCTTGCAGATACTCAAGAATTAGATAATCCTCACCTTGAGCGAAAATTTCAGGAACTAATATGCCTTGTTCTTTTAATAAATTTAACCAATAGGCTTCTTTTTCAATATTATTCCGGAATTTTTTTAAAACAAAAACCTCTTTCCTGGTTTCACCCTCTATTCCTGTTACTAAAAAAACCTGATTCTTTTTACTCTTAAATTTTTTCAGAATATGATACTCATCTATATTGACTATACTATTTTTCAAACCATCATTCATCAATATTTCCATCAATCTTAACTTCAATATTCACTCCAGGTTTATAACCATCCAACTCTTTTACTACCCCCAAAACAGCATTTCTAAGTATTCTCTGCACAAATGAAACCATCTCAACCTCTTTTTGATCAATAAAAAGTTTTACATTTCCCTTTGAAATAACACAATCTTCCCGCTTTGCTTCTCCTTTAAGAATTTTTATACCTAACTCTCTACAATCTAAACCACAAGCTTTACAACATTTAGCTGGGAAGTCAGGTAATTTATGAAAAACTTTTTCTTCTATCAGATCAACCAGCACATCAACGTCGGTCATTGAGTTGATTACTGGCAATCCACGGTATTCACTGAGTTCATTAGCAATCCTCCCGGAGATGGCAAAAACATAACCATCAATCCGCTCATCAATCTCTTCAATTGTACTGGCTGTAATGATTCTGGGAAAACTTCGATCAATTACTCCCTCTAAGACTACATAATCATGATGATAATGAGAAAGTATTTCATCTATAGACAGCTTTTCAGGATAAAGAATATCAGTTTCATGAAATCCCCTCGCTGTCACCAATTCTGAACCTGCTTTACGATGACGGTCAGTATTTGAACCAGTTAAGTCAATGGCAAACTCCTCAAAATGAATCTCTTTTACTGATCCTACTGAATATCTCCTTTTTTTTAGTTCTCGAATAATATTCTCTATTGTTGTAGTCTTCCCAGTCCCGCTGATACCAAAAACTGAAAATACTTTCATGGTAAAACCTCCTTCTAAAGATAAAATTAATCCTCTCTCACTTACCACCATCAGTAATAATATAAGGTACAAACAAATCCTGGAATCTAAACGTTCCATGAGCTCCACCCTCGGGAGTTTTATGCATTCCATGGTCAGCAGTTAAAATAACTTTACCAGAGAAATTTTTAACCAATTGAGCTATATAATCATCAGTCCGCTTAATAACCTCCATAGTCTCCCGAGATAAATCTCCAGAACTATGACCCTGATCATCAATTCCGTGAAAATGAACTACCGCTAACTGAATATCTTCCGATATGTTTTCAATAGCAGATTTAAGTATTTCATCATCTATGGTTCCATTTCCATTATCGTCTAAGTTTAAAATAGGCTCTATACCAGTATTAAGTATCTTAATATCGCCTTCGATCAATAATCCCTTTTTGCCAGATTTTTTAGCAACTGCAAAAAGATCTGGAACGAGCATATCTTTTTGCTTTCTAGAATATACTCCGTTTTCCGCTGGCCCTACTCCTGTCAATATTGCAGCCATTCCAGCATTTGTAACTGGTTGATAGACCGAAAGAGCCTGTTTTACCTTTTTCAGAGTCGAAATAAAAGGTACAAAATTATTTTCGAGTGCATATTCATATTGGTGATAACCAAAACCATCCATTATAATTATTAACACTCTTTTTCCTGTTTCAAGGTAATGCAAAGCATCGTAATATGTATCAGTATTGTAAAGAGAAGGTGGATTTAAAATAACTCCCTTCACATCATTAATAAGCTTTTCTTCTGTAGAAAGATAGTCTATTTGATTATCCTTTATCTCCAAAAACCCATCCTTATGAAAAGCCATCTCTCCCTTAGCACCAATAACTAGCATCTGTCCACTATTTTCACTTAAAAGATTATCCCTTTTTAAAATATCTTCAATTTGAATAGTTCGTCTTCTTGTAAAAATACTCGTCTGATATGTCTGATCATCTTTTGTTACTTTAGAAATTCCCTCAAACTTAAGATAAGAATTATAAGTACTCGAAAGTAACTGACCGGGAGTCACATTTTTTAAATTTTCGTCAGAAGTAATAAAATTGATCCCATAATCCCACGATAATTCTCTTGAGACAACATAAATCTCTTTTAATTTTTTAACATTACTACTAACTGGGTAATTAAGATTAATAGCTTCCCAGCCATTCTTATCTGTAAAAGTTATAAAACAGCCAGTAAGATTTTTTCCTGAAAACTGTGCCACCAATCCATCATTGCCCACAAGTTGAATATCAAAATTTTCAACAAACGGCTCAGTTTTTCCAATCAAATTCTGTAATACTACCCCCTCGTAAGTATCACCTTTGTATGTAAATTTTTTTAATTGAAATTCCTCTAGCGTTGTCATATCTAAAGGATTTTGAACATCACCTATTATAGTTAATTCAGGGATATAAAGTGAGGAAGTGGTCGAGAAAAAATATATACTAATAAATCTTCCTACAAAAATTCCTAAAATTAATATTATTATTGCATAAACAATTAACTTGAAATTCATTTTTTCACCTCTTATTTGTTAGTGATTCAAAGCTTCAATCGTCATTAATCTTTTTGCTTTTGTATTTATTGGCAAACAGATAAAATAGCTTGTAACAGAACCTTTATCATCTAAATAAAGAATTCCTTTTTTCAAATCATCATAAGTTAGCTCAATAAAATTACCATCTTTGGCGATCAACCGGTAATTTTCTGCTTTCATTAAATCAAGTTTATCGAAAATTTCAATCATGCTGATTCCTTCTATATCATCTAAAATTGTTTTCTTTAAACCTTCTAATCCTTTACTCAAAGAAAAGATTACTGAATCATCATAATTAAAATGCAGTAGATTTTTAACATGCATCCCTTTTGGAATATCTGGTGATAAAAAGAGAGGTACATCAATACCCGTTACCTTAATATATCCATTGGTAAAAATATTCTTATTCTCGTTCTTTTTCATCCCGTCAGCAGCCTGAATTGACACTCTTCTAAAATCACCTTCCATAGCCAGATACTTAAATAATCTCTGGACTTCTATAGCTTTATCGTTACTATCATAATAGTTATAATCAACTTTTTTTATATTTTCAATAACAGTTTCTAAAAAGTGTACTTTTTTTATCGCTACATTTGCTGTTTCTTTGATAATTTCAATTTTATCTAGGTTTTTAATCCAATACATTGATCTCTCTTCAGGGATAACTACCCGTACAGGTTTCGATTTTTTATCGAGCGGTTGTCCATTTACAATATATGCAAGGATAATCTTTTTACTTTTTAGGGTTTTAGCAGGGATTTCAATAGAATAACCATTCCCTGACACTAATCTTATTGCTTCCAGACTATTTTGAGATTTATCATTTTTTTTGAGAAAGTCATCAAATAATGAACCCGCTATGGAATACTTTAACTCATTACCTGAAGAGTTAAGAGTAACCAAATCCATACTAACAACTTCAAATTTTTTTAAATCTTCAACACCAAACTCAATATCTCCATCACTAAATCCAGTGATCAAAACCTTTTCCTCTGCTTTTCTAAATATATTTTTTATCTTAAATACCCCCCTTCAAAATATCCTTAAAATACATAATTCATGCTTATTATAAAAAATACAAATAAAACACTCAAAAACATTACCATATAATCTATTCTTCTTAACTTCAAATTTATATAACTTGTTCTTGTTGGATAAGCTCTAAAGGCTCTAGTCTCCATTGCAGTAGAAATTTCCCGCGCCTTTAAAATTACTCCTGATAAAATCGGCATTAAAAGATATGAATAAATTTTTATTCTTTTGCCTAAAGGAATTTTATCCAATTCAATACCACGAAGCTGAATAGCAATAAAAGTATCTTTAACCTCTTCTCCTAATAAAGGTAAAAAACGGATAGCTAGAGAGACCATAAAAGCAATCTCATAAGAAATTTTCCACTGAACCAGAGCTTGAATAATTTCACGAGTACTCGAACTTCCCATAATAGTAGCAGGGATAATGATTGCCAGAATCCTCAAAAAAAATCTAACCCCTTTTTCTAAACCACCAATCGTAAGTATAGAAAATTCTCCAACTGAAAACAAAACTGTTCCCTGAGGAGAAAAAATACTCTGGATAATCGCAATGCCCACAAATAACCACATAATTCTCTTAAACTTTTTTAAAAAATTAAAGTTTCCTCCCATCAAATATGTAAGCCCCACACCAACCAATAATACCAAAGTTAGGAGTTTTAGATCTTGTAAAAAAACAGCCAGGGTTGAGAGTGCAAAAACCATTATTAATTTACCTCGTGGATCTATCACCAATGATCTCACCCCCTGATAGTTCTATCACCCTGTCAGCATTTTCTCTGACAAATTCTTCATCATGACTGATCACTATAAGACCAAGCCCTTGATCTTTCAATTCTTGTAAAATTGTAGTCAACTCACCTTTTCGTTTAAAGTCAAGTCCTGTGGTTGGTTCATCTAAAATCAAAAATTCTGGTTCATTAATAAGAATGGATGCAAGAGCCAATCTCTGTTTTTCCCCTCTACTCAGCTGAAAAGGAAAATCATCTTTAAGATCCTCTAACTTAAACAATTTCAACATATGATTAATTTTTTTTTCGATTTCTTTACCCGGATATCCTTTAAAATCCAAAACAAATCCAATCTCTTCTTTTACAGATGGAGCAAAAATTTGCCGTTCCGGTTCCTGAAAAAGATACCCTACCTTCTGACCAATCTCTCCAAGGCTCATCTTCTTAGTATCTTGACCATTAAGTAAAACTTGACCGCTAAGTGTTTTAAATATTCCTACAAGAAGTTTTCCAAGAGTAGTCTTACCACTCCCGTTTGACCCAACGATAGCTGTAAAATGATTTTTATAAAAACTTGTACTCAAATTATTAATAATCCGCTCTTCTTTAACATAGCTATAAGATATATCATTTACTTTAATAAATGGCTTATTTTTATTATAATTCTCCTTCAAAATCTCTAATCCTCCCTTGCTGTAAAACAAGTATTCGATCAGCAATATCTAGATTATTTAGATCGTGCTCTACCATTATTACACTCTTACCAGCTTTTTTTAAATCGAGAATTACATCTTTAATCAGTTTTTTACCTGTTTTATCAATCTGTGACATAGCCTCATCGAAGATTAAAATCTCTGGTTTCAAAGTAAGTGCAGATGCTAAGGCGATAAGTTGTTTTTGTCCTCCTGAAAGATGATGTGGACTTTTATAGCGAAATGCTTCCATACCAACAAGTTTTAAGCTTTCACTAATTCTTTTGCCAATCTCTTCACTCTCAATACATAAATTTTCCGGACCAAAGGCCAATTCATCCTCCACAGTCGGAAAAAACAACTGAGTATCCGGATTTTGAAAAACAATTCCCACTCTAGTAGCAATAGTGGGAATTGTCATTTTAGTAGTCGAAGTCCCTTCAATTAAAACTTCTCCTGTCATCTCTCCTTGTTGTGCATTAGGGATAATCCCACTTAAACAATAGCATAAAGTACTTTTTCCACTACCACTTAATCCAACAATAGCAACAACCTCGCCTTTATTTATTTTCAAGCTAATGTCATCAAGAATTAGTCTCTTCTGCTTGAAATAACGGAAACTTAAGTTCCTAACTTCTATAGAATAAATCACTTTGCCTCGACCGCTGAGACAAATTTGCACCATCTCTGGCTAAATGCATCTTTACGAATAATAACCTGATATGGCCCTGATCCACCATCTTCTTTTTTACCCAATGATTTGCCATCCTTTTCAAACACTAAATAAACATTTTCATCATCCAATACCTCTTTTACATTTAAAGCTACAGTATATCCATCAACGGCTTTAACAATAACCTTACTTTTATCACTGATATCCAAGTTTACTGCCGCAAATATATCTTTTAAAGCCACTCCACGATAAATAACTGGTCGCGGGTCTTTTCCACTGCTTTTTATCGTAGCATCAAAATCTTCGACATTGAGTTTTAAAATCTGTTTCATATCCATCTGAATCTGCTCATCGCCAACTTTTAAAGAGACAATAGCATTATCCTGCATCTCTTTTTTTAATGCCAGATCACCTCTGTTTAAGTAGGCAGTGACAGCAACAATTACCAATAAAACAACTACAGCTATTAACACTTTTTTATTCATTATCACTTACTCCCCTCTAATGCTCCAGATTAACAACATTATATCGGACTAATTGTCTGATCATACTATATGCGATGATGCCTCCCAAACCACCTGATAAAGCCGCACTACTCAGACTTAAAATTAAAGGTAATAGTGGCAGACGGAAGAATACCAAATTAACTAAAAAAGTTCCACTTATATTGGCAGCAACCCCTGCCAAAAAGCAACACCCCGAACCACAGCCTTTACGTCCTGTAAACAATATAACAATATCTACTGCGATTCCAGGTAAGATATATGTAAATAAGCTCAATAAACCATGAGTGCCAAATATTCCTAAAGAAAGAATGACAATCGCTTGAACAAGAGCAATTAAGGTGGCTGTACCCCGTTTACCAATGAGGCCAGCCCCTAATACCATCCACATCATATAAAACCCACCAGCAATTACTCCTCCTGGAATATATAAGGGTCCGGTAATAATATGAGCTAGAGGTACAACAAGTGGTTTAATAGCAATACCCAAACATGCCATTAAAGCTATGATGACCAGATCAAACATTGAATACCTTGATAGCAATTTTTTCATCTCCAGACCCTCCATTTATCTTTTGAGATAAAACCCCCACTTCTATAAGTGGTGGGAACTGTTTTTAATCTTCAGCTTTAACTGGACGAGTTCACTATTGATTCAAAGCCTCAATCTTCAACAAACCTTTAACTTTAGTACTTTTATCCAAGCCACTGAAATAACTTCTAACCCGTCCTTTATCATCTAAATAGACAATTCCTTTTGTCATATCATCATATGAAATATCTACCGAATAACCATCATTTGCAGTTAAACGATACATGTCTGCTTTAATTAAACCAATAGTATCGAAAAGTGTAGTCATACTAATTCCTGTAATTTCATCTACAATTGTTTTATTTAAACCTTCTACACCTTTGGTCAAAGAAAATACTGCTGAATCCCCACAGTTAAAATATAGAAGATGTTTTACATACATGCCTTTTGGTAGATCAGGTGATAAAAAGAGTGGTGTATCAGTACCAGTTATTTTAATATAGCCATTAATGAAAATGCCCTTATCCTCATTCTTTGTCAAACCATCAACAGCCTTAAGCGACACACTTCTAAAATCACCTTCCAAAGCCAGATATGTAAACAATGTCTGTATCTGAACAGCTTTATCTTCACTATCATAGTAGGTATAATCAACTGTTTCTACTTCTGCAATTGCTGTTTCTAAGAAGTTAATCTCATTGATTGAGACATTTTCTGTTTCCTTAATAATTTCAATTTTAACTAAGTTTCTAATCCAGTACATAGATCTTTCTTCAGGGATAATTACTCTTACAGGTTTTGTTTTTTCATCAAGAGGTTTCCCATTAATAGTATAAGCAAGGATGATCTGTCTGCTTTTTAAGACTTCAACTGGTACTTCGATAGAATAACCATCTCCTGCGATAAGTCTAATTGCTTCTAAATTTTTTTGGGATTTACCAAATTTGGTTAGAATATCGTGAAGAGTTGGCCCAGTAACAGAATACTTCTTCTCATGACCAGCTGAATTAACTGATACAACGTCCACATTAACTGCTGCTAGCTCTTTTAAATCCTGAACACTTAACTCAATATCCCCATCATTAAATCCAGTAATCAAAACATTTTCCTCTGCATATGTCGCAAAACTTAAAACTAACATCATTACTGCTACTAATAATAAAACTCTTATCCCTTTCGCTTTAACATTCATTTTAATTTAGACCTCCCTTTATTCTTAAAAAGTTTTGTAATGATAAATTAACTCCATTTACAACCGCAGCACTGGTTTTACTTGCTCCTGTTATAGTCACAATTTCATTGGTTTTTTTCTTAAACATTTTTACAAGAGTGAGAGTTTGGCTGGCTTCATTACCCTTAAAACGATTCAAAAACCAGTCTTCAATAACATATCCGCCATAATCCTCTGTCTCTGTGTGTTTTAATATTTCTACACTCTCTATTCTTTCTGTATCAAAATCAATAGTCACCATCATCGTAATCGTATCCACAAATCCATTAGTGGAAATTTTTTGGATTATTTTTTGAGGTGTACCTTCACTTTTGACAAGATAGACTCGTAAGATATCCTGCTCTTCAAACTTTTTTAACCTACTGGCTGTCTCTCCCTCATCAAGTTTGTCTCGTATTTCTGCAATCTGATTATTTTGATAAAAGAAAAATCCTGAAATAGTAAAAATTACTAGCAATAGAATCAATAAAAAATTTTTTATTTTCTTTACCTCCCTTTTCTAAAAAATAAAAAAACTCTTTTTCACAATGAAAAGAGTTTTTAAATCTTGACAATAAAATACAACAACTAATGGACTTAAAGTCCACTATTTGCCTAAAGTCATGATCATCTCCTTTCCACCAGGAGGCCGGGACGTTTCCATCCAAACCCTATCGGTTTGTCACCATAGCTTATACATCCTTAGGAAAAACAAACTCGGAGAAATATGTAATTTTAACTTTAAAGTAATTACTTCGACAGTCTGTGGTAAAATCCTTCAAATTATTGAAGTTAGGAATAAAACCTATATCAGACAATACTAATAAGATTCTACAACTTCAACTATCTCATATTCATCTTTACCAATAAAAATTATCAAAGCTTTCTTCAAATTCTTTTTATCCACAAACTTTTTACTGGATGAATATTCTTCAAGTTGTTTTAAACCTTCTTTTTTAATCTGCTCTAACCTGGATTTATCCTCTTTTTTAAGATATTTTAGTTCCCATAACCATTCATACTTGATATCTGGATAGCGACTATCCTTTTCTAAAAAGAGATCAATATAACCATCTTCAACCTCTCTTTCACTATAAATCTTATAAACTTCACCACTAACAAGATTGCCAAAAAGGATAATCTTAATATACTTCTCATCAAATCTCTGTAAATCTCGGTTTGATAATTGTTTTAAAATATTTTTACTGACATATTCAATATACGGTTCTATCTCCCCATCATAAGCCAGTTTTTCAACACTTTTTCTTAATTGGTCTAAATCAAAATTAATTTTATATTGCTTCATTAAACTCTTTTGCAAATATTCCCAATATATTGTCTTAATAACATAGTTAGGTATCTTTAAAATCAGTCTACTTCTATACTTTCTATCAATTGTTAAGAGTCCCATATAAAAAAGTAAAGAAATAAAATATTCCTGATCATACATTCTATCAAAAGAAAATCTACTTATGATATCTGAAACTATTTCTTCTTTTAAAATTATTTCTTCTAAAATTTCTTTATTTTTCTTGTTTGCTATAAGTCTTTCTAAACGACCATAATCAGTCTTTACATTGTCGCTAATTAATTTTTCTGGTGGACGTCTTTTTTTCATATATCTATTTAAAAAGTATAAGATCATTTCAGGATTATATACTCTTTTTTCTCCGAAAATACTAAATAGATATCCATTAAAATATTCAGCTAATTCTTCAATTTCAACATCCAGATTCAAATTATCCAAAATTAATCCTACTTCATCATCAGTAAAACCCAACATTTCATTTAATTCTTCTTCCATGGTTAAATTATCCGTAATATTAAATCCTGAGGTCATATCATCCAGCATAATTGGTGCTATACCTGTCATAAAAATTCTGTCTATTACATCTTTTGCTCCTATTTTCAGGGTTTCATAGAAATCTCTCACAAATCCTCTGGCTCTAATTATGTCTTTATAAAAACCCCCATCACCTATTGCTAGGATATCATTGGTGAAATGGTCATATTCATCTATTATGACATAAATCTTTTTTTCTGTCTTTTTCACCTGACTAAAAATATATCTCAACATTCTTCTAAGATCAGATTCATCTTTTATCTCATCAATTACTTCCTCAACCTTAGAAAAATATGATTTATATTTTTCTAAAAAATCAATTAAATCAGCCTCTACTATCTTACGAAAAGAATCCTTTAAGCTCTCTTGAGAATCTGTATTTAATCCCGAAAAGTCAAAAGATAAAATAAAATATTCATTTCTCAACTTAGTCGGATTCGCTCCAATATATAGTCCTGAAAATAGATTTTCAAAGTCTTCTTTTTGGTTAAGATCATAGTAATTGATTAAAGTTGAAATAAATAGTGACTTACCAAATCTCCTCGGTCTTATATAAAATATATAATCACCCAACTTTTCTAAAACTTCAACATATCTAGTTTTATCTACATAGAAA
>JAGMES010000145.1 GCA_023128035.1 Halanaerobiales bacterium
AATACTTTTTGTGGTCGAATCATAATATGAGAAAGCAAGCAAGGGGGATAAAGAATGGGAAGGTTACAGGTTACCCTTCTGGTGATAATGACAATTTTGATAATAGTAGCAATCGGTTTATATCTAAATTTAGACTTAATCTGGAAAATTTTATATCCTTTAAAATATGAAGAGTTAGTTTTTAAGTATGCTGATTTTTTTGATAATGACCCCTATTTAGTGACTGCAATTATGTATCGTGAAAGTAAATTTAATCCTAATGCTGTTTCACCAAAAGGAGCTATTGGTTTAATGCAATTGATGCCAGAAACAGCAAAATGGATTGCAGAAAATCTTAAGGTAGAGGATTTTAAGATAGAAGATCTATATAAACCAGAAGTAAATATATATTTTGGTAACTGGTATCTTACCAATTTATCTCAAGAGTTTGATGGTAACCTAATTTTAATCCTTGCAGCTTATAATGGAGGACGTGGGAATGTTCAAAAATGGCTCAAAAACGGTGATTGGACGGGAGATTTTGATGACATAGATGAGATTCCATTTACAGAGACTGAACGATTTGTATCGAATGTATTAAATCTTTACCAGCGGTATTTACAATTGTATCAAGGGGAATAATAAGGTCGAGCGAACAGCCCGACCTTTTTTTTATTTACTTTTATGTATGCGTGAGAATAATACCTTCTAGAACTTTCCTTTGACAGTGAAGAGGTTTATGGCATATAATTTACATGCGGACTATTACTAAAAGTGGAAATGATGTAAATTAAATTCCAGAAAATTTGTCCAATTCTTTGCGCATACTGAGATGTAGAAGGGGGCTGTGAGCAATTTGAACACAACGAAATGAGAAAGGAGATCAAAGATGAAGAAGAGAATGGCAGTATTGGTGTTAGTGTTGATTCTCGGTCTAGTTCTCGCAGGTTGTGTTGGGCAAAAGAAGGAGCCAGAGAAAAAAGAAGGTGCCCCAGCTCCTCCTCAGGTCAAAGAAGAAGACAAGTTTGGTGGTACATTCCAGGGACGGTTAGCTTCTGATCCGCCTAACTTAGATCCCGCATTTGTTACAGACACGACTTCGAGTAAGGTGGCAGATAACATTTTTGATGGTCTTGTTCAATATGACAAAGACTTAAAAGTTGTTGGAGCTATTGCGAAAGATTGGGATATTAGTGAAGACGGTTTGGTGTGGAAATTTAATCTTAACAAGGGAGTCAAGTTTCACAATGGTCGTGAGGTCAAGGCTAGCGATGTAGATTTTTCCTTTACTCGCCTTTTAGATCCTGCTACTAAATCTCCGAGATCCTGGCTTTTTGAAAATGTAAAAGGAGTTTCAGCTTTTCAAACGGGAGATACTGATAAAGTTGAAGGTTTTGAAGTAATCGACGATTATACCTTCCAAATTACTTTAGAAAAGTCATTTACACCATTTCTCTCTGTTTTGGCTATGACAAATGCTTCTGTAGTTCCTAAAGAAGAGGTAGAAAGATATGGTGAGGATTTTACTTCTCATCCAATAGGTACAGGTGCCTTTAAGTTAGTAGAATGGATGCATGATGATCATTTGACATTGGAAAGATTTGATGATTATTTTGAAGGTAAACCATATCTTGAGAAGATTGTCTTTAGAGTAATTCCTGAAGATTCGCCTGCATTTGCAGAGTATCAGCAAGGGAATATTTTTGACTTAGAGACTATACCAGATGGTGAGCTTGAACGTGTTTTAAAAGGTGAGGAGTTTAAAGATGAACTGATTAAAAAACCTCGATTGGGAGTTTATTATATTGGTATGAACACTCAAAAAGCTCCATTTAATAATCTTAAAGTTCGTCAAGCAGTTAATCATGCAGTGAATAAAAATTTGATTGCAGAAGTGTTGCGTCATGGTACTGTTATTCCAGCTAAAGGGATTTTGCCACCAGGTATGCCAGGCTATAATGAAGATTTAAAGAGTTTAGAATATGACCTAGAAAAGGCAAAACAACTTCTTTCTGAAGCTGGATATTCTGATGGTATTCCTGAGGAGATTGAACTCTCCTTTAATACCAGTAAAGGACATCAAATGATCGCTGAAGCGGTTCAAGCTGATTTAAAAGAGGTTGGAATTAATATTAAGTTGGTAAATATGGATTGGGGTGTTTATATTGAAAAAGTAGATGAGGGAGAATCCCAAATGTTTAGGTTGGGTTGGATTGGAGATTATCCAGATCCAGATAACTTCCTTTATGTACTGCTTCATTCGAAAAATGCTGGCTCTGGAGGAAATGGAGCATTTTATGAAAATGCAGAATTTGATGAATTAACTGAAAAAGCCAGAGGAATGAAACCTGGTGATGAACGGATTAAGATTTATCAACAAGCAGAACAGATTGCTATTAATGATGCTCCTTGGATTCCAATTTATTATTATACTAATTTAATTCTTCGTAAACCTAAAGTAAATGGTTATCAGGTTACCCCAATTGGCGTTATGCCATTTAAGTCAGTTTGGTTAAGTGAAAAGTAAACTTTGGAAAGATATATACAAAATTTTACGTGGCTTTTAAGTCACGTAAAATTTTGTATCCATTTTTGTGAAAGGTGGTAATTCAAGATGCTGATGTATATTCTTCGACGTTCTATTATGGCTGTACCAATCATTATAGGTGTTGCAACAATAACCTTTCTTTTAACGTTTGTCTTTGTCCCTGGAGATCCTATCCGGATGATCATGGGCCAAAATGCTGATCCAGAAACTGTGGCAGCAATTCGACACGAGATGGGTCTGGATCAACCTTTGTCTGTACAATACGTGCGGTTTATTGGAAAGATTTTCAAAGGTGACTTAGGTCGGTCTTTTAAGACCAAACGAACAGTAGTTTCCAGTATAACAGAGAGATTTCCTGCTACTCTTCGCTTAGCAACAGCTGCTATGGTGATAGGAATCATTGTGGGGGTATCAGCAGGGATTATTTCTGCGGTCAAACCTTATTCAATTTGGGATAATATATTTATGACTTTAGCTTTATTAGGAATTTCCGTTCCAGTTTTTTATTTGGGTTTACTTTTAATTATAGTGCTGGCCCTCCAAATGGATTTATTCCCGGTGGGAGGATTTGGTGGAGGTGCTATTAATTATCTGATTTTACCTGCGATTGCTTTAGGAACAGGAAACGCAGCTAGAATTGCTAGAATGACTCGCTCTAGTTTGTTGGAAGTAATTAGAATGGACTATATTCGTACAGCGCGGTCTAAAGGTTTAAATGAACGTGTAGTAATTTTTAAGCATGCTTTAAGAAATGCGATGATTCCAGTAGTTACTGTTATCGGTACTCAGATGGGTTACCTTTTAGGTGGTACAGTGTTAACAGAAACTACTTTTTCATGGCCTGGAGTAGGGCGTTTAGCTATTGATGCAGTACAATCTAGAGATTTTCCTATGATTCAAGGGACTGTATTATTCTTAGCAATCATTTTTATTGTAATAAATCTACTAGTGGATCTCTCCTATGGTTGGTTAGATCCAAGAATTCGCTATGAATAGGGAGGTGAAGATAAATGGCTAAAACTACAAAAAAACAAGGTAATGCTGTTTGGAAACGTCTTCGGAAAAATAAAATGGCTATGGTTGGTCTTTTAATAACATTAACTTTGATCGTGCTGGCTTTGTTAGCACCTGTTTTAGCACCTGCTGATCCGTATGCAGTAAATTTAAGAAATGCTTTAAAAGCTCCTGGTGAAGATGGTCATCTTTTGGGTACAGATCAACTTGGACGTGATCAGTTTAGTCGTTTACTATATGGTGCACAAATATCTCTTCGAGTTGGATTGATAACACAGTCTATAACAGTTGTGATTGGTATTTTTATGGGAGCATTGGCGGGATATTATGGAGGTAAAGTGGATGAAATCATCTCGTATTTTATTAATGTGTTCTTTGCTTTCCCATCATTGCTATTTGCGATTGCAATTATGGCGACTTTAGGGCCAGGTTTGAATAATATCTTCATTGCCCTTGGTGCAGTAAGTTGGCCTGGACTTGCTAGAATTGTTCGAGGTCAAGTTATGCAATTAAAAGAGCGGGAATATATAGAAGCGGTTAAGGCATTAGGTGGCAATGATTTCCAAATTATTATGAAGCATATTATTCCTAATTGTATGGCACCTGTAATTGTAACAACTACGTTAGGTGTTGCTGGTGCAATTTTATCTGAAGCGGGCTTAAGCTTCTTAGGATTAGGTGCACAACCACCAACACCTAGCTGGGGACTGATGTTAGCTACAGGACGGACTTATATAACATCTAAGAGTTGGTTAACTATTTATCCAGGTCTGGCGATTATGTTTACTATTTTAGGATTAAATCTATTAGGAGACGGATTAAGAGATGCACTTGATCCACGCCTTAAACAGTAGAGGAGGATAGAAGGATGAAAAAACCAATACTTGAAGTTAGAGATTTAAAAACACATTTCTTTATAGAAGAAGGTGTAGTTAAAGCAGTTGATGGTGTAAATTTTGAGATTCATCAAGGAGAAACCTTAGGAATTGTAGGAGAATCTGGTAGTGGTAAAAGTGTAACTTCAATTTCGATCATGAATCTTGTTCCAAATCCTCCTGGTAAAATTGTAGATGGTCAGATTTTATATAAAGGAGAGAATTTGATCGATAAATCAGCTGCCCAGATGCGTAAAATACGTGGTAATGAGATCAGCATGATCTTTCAGGAACCTATGACTTCTCTAAATCCAGTATTTACAGTTGGAGATCAGATTGCAGAAGTTGTGCTCTTACACCAGAAGGTGTCCAAAAAAGCGGCTCTTGATCGTGTTATAGAGATGTTGAGAAAAGTAGGAATTTCTGATCCTGAAAATAGAGTTCATGATTTTCCTCACCAATTATCAGGTGGAATGAGACAAAGGATAATGATTGCGATGGCATTATCTTGTAACCCTGGTTTATTGATCGCAGATGAACCAACTACAGCTTTGGATGTGACCATTCAAGCACAGATTTTGGAATTGATGAAAGAATTACGTGATGAATTCAATACTGCTATTTTGCTTATTACTCATGATTTGGGTGTTATTGCGGAAGTAGCTGATCGTGTTGCTGTTATGTATGCAGGAAAAATTGTAGAGTATACTGATGTTCATCGATTATTCCAGAAACCTAAACATCCTTATACGATAGGTTTATTGGATTCAATTCCTAAGTTGGTTGGGGAACAAAAACGTCTTAATCCTATTCCTGGGGTTGTACCCAATGCATTAAACTTTCCAAAGGGTTGTAAATTCAATAATCGTTGTAAATATGCAAAAGAGCAATGTTTTGAAAAAGAACCAGCATTAGTAGATGCTGAAGCAGGTCATGCAGTAAGATGTTGGTTTCATGATCAACTTAAAGAGACTGGAGGTGGGAAAAATGAAAAAAATTCTTGAAGTAAAAAATCTCAAAAAGCATTTTCCCATCAAAGGTGGTCTGTTTGGAAGACAGATAGCAGCTGTAAAAGCTGTAGATGGCCTTGATTTTTATATTAAATCTGGTGAAACTCTAGGAATGGTAGGTGAATCTGGTTGTGGTAAATCTACCACTGGTCGCTTGATTCTTCGCTTGATTGAACCATCTGAAGGAGAAGTTAAATTTGAAGGGAAAGATGTTTTGAATTTGGGTAAAAACGAGATGCGTGAGATGCGCAAAGATATGCAGATAATCTTTCAAGATCCTTATGCATCCTTAAACCCTCGGATGACAGTAGGTAATATTATTGCAGAGGCTTTGGAGATTCATAAACTCGCAAAGAGCAATAAAGAGAAAGAATCAAGAGTAAAAGAGTTATTAGAACAGGTAGGCTTAACTGGAGCTCATGCAAGACGTTATCCTCATGAGTTTAGTGGTGGTCAGCGACAACGCATTGGGATTGCTAGGGCTTTAGCTGTTAAACCTAAACTGATTATTTGTGATGAACCAGTGTCAGCTTTAGATGTATCTATTCAGGCTCAGGTGATTAATCTGATGCAAGATTTACAAAAGGATTTAGGGTTAACCTATCTGTTTATTGCCCATGACTTAAGTGTTGTTAAGCATATTAGTGACAGAGTGGCTGTAATGTATCTTGGTAAAATTGTAGAACTGGCTGAAAAAAATGAGCTATATGCTAATCCAAAACATCCTTATACTCAAGCACTTTTATCAGCGATTCCAGTCGCTGATCCTACTGTCAAACAAGAACGGATTCTTTTAGAAGGTGATGTACCAAGTCCGATCAATCCACCTACTGGGTGTCGTTTCCACACAAGATGTCCGTATGCAAAAGAAATTTGCAAAGTAGATGATCCAGTCTATAAAGATATTGGTGATGAGCATTTTGTAGCTTGTCATCTGACTTAAATTTATGAACGAGTAAGACCTGCTACTTTTATAGAGAGCAGGTCTTTATTTTTTTCATTAACCCAAGTAAGATTGCAATTAAAAGTTGTATATTTAAATTTTTAGGTCTGAAAGCGGAATGTTTTTAATCAAATCTTGCAATTTTTGCAGGAAAACTTATAGTATCTGTTGAATAAAACTTAAGGTAAGAGATGCCAGTAATTAATTCAAGGAATTATAAATTGTAATATTATTAGATTCGAAATCATATATATGAGTGGACAGGTTAAGAATTTCAATCATGTTTGCATAAGATAAAGTTTGTTATCTATTATAATTTTGTTCCTTTAGGGACATTTTTTAGACTATAAATGAGGGGGTGAAGTTTGTCAGTTGTAGTAGTTAGTAGCAGAGGTAACTGAACAAATTTTAGTAGTTTTCAAAGATTAAACTTTTTAAAAATGAGGAGGTAGTCGTTTTGAGAAAATTTACATTTTTACTGGTTTGTGTTTTAGTTTGTAGTATGACTGTTGTAGGTTTTGCAGCTCCTAAGTATGGTGGCATATGGAAGGATGCTTTACAAAGTAATCCACCTAAATTGGATCCTGTAATGGCTACAGATACAACTTCTTCCGAAGTAGGTTATCAGCTTTTTGAAACTTTAGTTGCTAATGATACTGAAGGTAATTTGATTATGTTATTAGCTGAAAGTTGGGAAGCAAATAAGAACTCTACAGTGATTACTTTTAAACTTCGGGAAGGTGTAAAATTCCATGCTACCACTGAGGGTGGTCAACCAACTGCTAATGGTGGTCGTGAAGTAACAGCACATGACTGGGTTTGGACTTTTAACTATATTTGTGATGCAGATACCAAGTCCCCACGTGCATACTTTGTAAACATGATTAAAGGTTATGATGAATATCGTGATGGTAAAACAGATGCTTTAGCTGGTGTAAAAGCTCTTGATGATTATACATTACAATTTACTTTGTCAAGTCCTTTCGCTCCATATGTAAGTGTACTTGCTTATAATACTTTCGTTGTTCTTCCAAAAGAAGATGTATTAAAATGGGGTGAAGACTGGAACTTCCATCCAGTAGGTACTGGTCCATTTAAGTTTGAATCTTGGTCTCAAGATGATAAAATCATTTTGAGTAAAAATGAAAACTATTGGGCTAAGGATGCAGATGGTAACCCATTACCTTACTTAGATGGTATTCAATTTAGAATTATTGAAGACTATGCAGTAATGTGGGAAGAGTTTAAGGTTGAAAACCTTTACCAAACATATGTTGACGATCCATATTTTGAAGAAGCAAAGAGAAAGTATCCTAATTCTTACTTTGAAAGACCACAATTAGGTACTTATTACTACGGTATGAATATGGAGATACCTCCATTTGCTGATAATAAGCCATTACGTCAAGCTATGAACTATGCAATTAATCGTGAGGCTTTAAATGAGCTTGTTTTAAATGGTCGTAATACTCCTGCAAAAGGTGTTCTGCCTCCAGGTATGTTTGGGTATAATCCAGATTTAGAGGGTTATACTTATGATCCTAAAAAAACTAAAGAATTATTAAAAGAAGCTGGATATCCAAATGGTATCGAAGTAACTCTTCAATATAATACCAGTAAAAGTCATGCACGTATTGCTGAAGCATTACAAGCTATGTATGGTCAATTGGGTATTAAAATTACTTTGAAGAATTATGAATGGGGTACTCATCTAGATACTACAGCTCGTGGAGTAGTTCCATTCTTTAGAATGGGTTGGGTTTGTGACTACAATGATCCAGATAACTTCTTGTATGTACTCTTACATTCTGATAACAAAGGTGAGCGTGGAAACTATACACGTTATCATAACCCAGTAGTTGATATGTTGACTTTAAGAGCTAAGCGTGAATCTAATCCAGATGTACGTAAACAACTTTATCAAGATGCTGAAAAAATCATTGTTGATGAAGCTCCTTGGGTATTTGTTTATCATTATTCTACCCATTCTTTAGTACAGCCATATGTTAGAAATTACGAATTACCATCTTTCGGTCAATATGCTAACAAGTTCACTAATGTTTGGTTAGATATCTAAAATTATGGTTTCTCATATCTTGACTTCCGAGTTTACTCGGAAGTCAAGATACATATTATGATTAGTCCACAAAAAGTAGTCGCACAAGAGCTTGCATACCATATAAAGTATTGAATTGGCGGGGTCAGTACTTTATATGGTATGTAAGTGCGACTAAAGTACTTTTGCTGGACGAATCATATTATATTAAAAATTTGTTTAATATTAGAGTCGATAACAGGGGGGTTGGTAATTTTGTTAACTTTTATAGCACGACGACTCTTAGGAACTATACCTGTACTTTTAGGAGTAATTCTCGTAGTATTTATTTTAACAACAATCGTACCAGGGGATCCAGCTTTGCTTATGCAAGGTCAAAGAGGAGATCCTGAAACTATTGAAAAAATTAGAGAAGATATGGGTTTAAATGATCCTTTGCATATTCAATTATTTAACTTTTATAAAGCTGTTTTAACTGGTAATTTGGGAAGGTCTTATGTGAATAATATGACAGTTGTTCAATCTCTAAGAGAAAGATTACCTTATACTTTTGTTTTAGGTATGCTGGCGATGATTATTGCTATTATATTTGGAGTTTTAGCGGGAATTATTTCGGCGACTAAGCAATATAGCGCTTGGGACTATATTGCTATGTTTGTATCTTTACTTGGGATTTCGGCTCCGGCGTTTTTTGTGGGTATTTTGTGTATCTTGATATTCATAAGTGGGTTGAGGTGGATTCCAGGAACAGGTACGGGACCATCGAGTAAAATTTTTACAGTATTTTTAATACTACCTGCTGTAAGTTTAGGTTTACGACCTTTAGCCCTGATTGCGCGTTTAACTCGTTCAACATTATTAGAAGTAATTCATCAAGATTATGTTACTACAGCTAGAGCAAAAGGTTTAAAAGAAAGTGTGGTTATTTTTAAACATGCTCTGAAAAATGCGATGATTCCCGTTGTTACAATTGTCGGTCTTCAAACAGCATCCATTTTGGGTGGAGTAGTTTTAACGGAAAGAGTTTTTAGTTGGCCAGGGATAGGTCGTCTTTCTATAAATGCAGTAACTAGACGGGATTTTCCAATGATTCGTGGTGTTGTTTTATTTATGGCTTTGATCTTTGTTTTCGCAAATATTCTGGTAGATATTTCTTATGGATTCTTGGACCCACGAATTCGCTATGATTGATTAACGAATTAATTAATTCGTTAATTATTAGTATGGGTAGATTTTCTTTTAGGGAGGGATAAAGTTTGAAACCAACAGCAGAGAAAAATACAGAGACAACCATTGATTTTGCTCCAAGTAACAGTATGTTTAAAGATGCATGGAAGCGATTGAAGCGCAATAAGATAGCTTTATTCGGATTAGGAATTGTTGTTATGTTTATACTTCTGGCTATTTTTGCAGATTTTATTACACCATATTCACCTACTGACCAGTTGATTTGGACAGAAGGCTTAAGTGCTAAGCTTGCTTCTCCAAGTTTGAAGCATTTATTTGGTACTGATATTTATGGGCGTGATGTCTTTACTCGCGTAATTTATGGTACAAGAATTTCATTGACCATTTCTTTAATTACAACAGCTATTTCTGTGGTAATTGGAATTTTCTTAGGTGCATGTGCAGGATATTATCGTGGATGGGTTGATGAAATCATTTCATGGATTATAAATGTTATTTATTCATTCCCATTTTTGCTTTTTATTATAGCGATTGTAGCTTATTTGCCGCCAAGTATGTGGTTAACCTTTAGCGCCATTGGATGTGTTTCGTGGATGCGTTATGCACGACTAATCCGTGGTCAATTTCTGTCCTTACGTGAAAAGGAGTTTGTTGAAGCAGCTAGAGCATTAGGAGCAAGTGACTTTGTTATTATGTTTAAACATCTTTTACCAAATGCTTTTGCTCCTATCATTGTTGATGCTACATTAGGTATGGGTGGTATTATAATGCTGGAAGCTTCTTTAACTTATTTAGGTTTCGGTACTCAACCACCTACTCCGAGTTGGGGTTTTATGATCTCTAGCGGCCAGTCATATATATCTTCTGGACAATGGTGGTGGGCAATTGCCCCAGGTATTGCAATATGTTTAACTATTTTAGGTTTTAATCTTTTAGGTGATGGGCTTAGAGACGCGCTAGATCCAAGATTGAAACAGTAAAAAATGAATGTGAAGGGGTGGAAAGGTTGAGCCAGAAAGAATTACTTCTTCAACTTGATGATTTGAAGACTTATTTTTATACTGAAGATGGTGTGGTTAAGGCTGTAGATGGAGTATCCTTTGAGATATATAAAGGTGAAACTTTAGGAGTAGTAGGTGAGTCTGGTTGTGGTAAGAGTGTTACTTCTCTATCCATTATGAGACTGATCCCAA
>JAGMES010000146.1 GCA_023128035.1 Halanaerobiales bacterium
TAGAAGTGAGGGTCTTAACTCAAAAGATAAAAAATAAAAAAGAGGTTTTTTCTAACTTACAACGAAGTCATAGAATATAATAGTAGGATATATGAATAATTTGCAAAGGAAGTTGATTCAATGAGATATAGACTATTCCTTATTTTGCTATGCTTCGTGTTGGTTTTTATGAGTTCAGGTTGTACTTATCGTGAAAAATTAATTACTTCAGGAAAAGCAGCCTTGTCCAATGGAGATTTGGAGAAGGCAAAAGTCATTTTTGATGATTATTTGTCTTTTTCTCCACATAAGTCAGAAGGATATTTATATCTTGGTTTTATTGCTCTCTATCAGGATCGTATTGAGGATGCGATTGAGCATTTTGAAAATTCATTGAAACATAATGACGAACCTGGTTTAGAATATTTAGGATTAGGACAGGCTTATTTGAGTTTATTAGAATATGATATAGCCAAAGAATATTTAGAGAAAGCCCGAGAAGTAGATGAATATCCTGTGACTGAGTATCTTTTAGGTTTTATTTATTTTAATGAAGGAAAACATTTTAAAGCTCAACAAGCATTAAATGTTGCCAGTAAAACTTACCCAAAACGTGGTGAGATTTGGGCTGCTTTGGGTAAAATTTTGCTTGAGAATGCTAAAACCTTTGATGCAGCAAAAGCATATCAAATGGCCTATGTGTATGGAATTAGAGAATTTGATCTTTATTTTGGGCTGGCTGAAGCATATTATCAAATGGGAAATTACCATCAAGCGATAGCTGTGGCAGAGCAGGCTTTAACAGAAAGGCATATCAGCATAGAGGAAAAGGAACAATTGTATCTAAAGCTGGCTCAATATAATATGAATCAGAATCCTGCAAAATCTATAGAGAGTTTTAAGGCGATTTTGGCGAATGATCCAGATCAGGCAGAGGTATTATTGATGTTAGGGCAATTGTATTTTCATGAAGGGATGTATTATGAAGTTATAGATACGTATGAACAATTTTTGAAAACATATTCGCCAAAGGTTAATGTTTTACACACGATGTATCGATCTTATCTGGCTTTAGAGAATTATAAATTAGCTGAGGAATATCTTAAAGCTCTGATTCAATTAAAGAGTAATGAGATATCGTATTATATGGAACTGATTAATCTATATCAGATGCAAGAACGTTTTAAAGAGGTAATTCCAGTTTACAAAGAGGCTCTTCAATTAACTCCTGATGATTTAACACTTTTAGTCAATTTGAGTGGATTGTTTTTAAATTTGGAGCAATATGAGGATGCTTTGCCTTATTTCGTCCGAGCTATCAAATTGAATCCTACTAATTTTGATCTTTACCTTAGTAAAGCATATGCGTATTATAAATTGCAAAAAACAAAAGATGAAAAAATTACCTATGAACAGATTTTAGTAATTGACCCAAATCATTTGGTTACGATTAATAATCTTGCTCAACTTTTAAGAGATACCAACAGGTTGGATGAGGCTTTTGAACTTTATCAAAAAGCCATGGTTTTGGATCCTAGTGTTGGAAAATACGATAAAAATCTAGGATATATTCTTCTTATAAAAGAGGATTATGTGGGTGCTAGAGAGTGGTTGAAAAAAGCTATTGATAAAGACTCAAAGGACTATGAATCTTATCGTTTTTTAGGGGATACGTATATGGGACAGGATCAATATGCTGAAGCTGTAAAGTGTTATGAAGAGAGTTTGAAGATAAAACCTGATTATTATTATGCAATATATCCTTTAGGTAAAGCTCATTACTTTTTAAATGAATTAGATAAGGCTAAATCATATTTTGAAACTTATTTGGAACGGTATCCCTTGAATGAAGGAAGTAAATTTTATTTAACCAGGATTGCTTGGCTAAAAGATCAAAAAGCTCCTGATTTTGAAATAAAACCTGCTGGAGAGTGAACTCGTCCAGCTAAAGCTGAACATTGGGGCTTCAGTAGGGGATTCTACCCCCCACTGAAGATTAAAAACAATTCCCACCACTTATAGAAGTGGGGGTTTTATTTTAAAAGATAAGTAAGTTATGGTTATAACTAAAGGGATGAATAAAGAAGTCGCTGGAGAAATATTTTTCATGCGACTTTTTTATTCATCCCTTTAAAACTTCACCACATTGACAAATAAAAATGTTAACAATTTATATTGCCAAACGACAATAAAAGATGTATAATAACAATAAGAAGATAGGAAGGAAAGGTGAAGGGATGAAAGATCAGACTTTTGGAGAAAGATTGCGAAATTTGCGTGAAGAACGGGGATTGACGTTACAGCAGTTAAGTATGAGATCAGGGATTCATCAATCGACTATCTCACGTCTAGAGACTGACGCTTATCGCCGTCCTCATATCGAAACCTTTATCCAACTTGCAAACGGCTTAGAGATTAGTGTTCAGGAATTGGCTATCTTAACAAATTTAGTTGAACCCAGTTCTGAAGAAATAGTAATTAAAGATAAATTATTAAAAAAGCACTATCATTTATTAGACAAACAAAATTTGATGTTGCTTAAGCAGTTGGAAAATATAGATGCAACTTCGAAGTATCATCTCATCCAATTTTTGCAAGGAATTCAGAATGTGATAAGTCAATAGATAAAAACCAGAGGAATCGTATAATGTACCCTATAGAGTGGACAATTTAAAAAAAGTCTACCCTATGGAGAAGGGGTATCAAGTTTGTGTACAGATTCGTCAGATAGAGTACACGACTGCCCATTTTGTGGACTGGTATTAGATAGAGATCATAACGCAGCCATAAACATATTGCACAAAGGTTTGGAAATGATTATGCAATAAATACAAATTTTCTAGGGTTGGTTCGCCCCTAATTTACGCTTGTGGAGATCGCGTAAGACCTACTCAGATCGTTGAAACAAGAAGCCCCCACCTCTTAGCAAAGCGTAGGTGGCGGGTAGTTCACATAAACTTAGTGATGCTGCTATTATAGACTTTGTTTGTGGAAGTTTAGCGATGACGACAGATTCTTTTGTAGTCAGTCCCCCTGTCTTTCCGGGTGGAGATATCGGCAAATTAGCGATATATGGTACTGTTAATGATCTTGCGATGGTGGGTGCAAAACCTCTTTTTTAAAGTTGTGCTTTGATCTTAGAAGAAGGATTGGATATGAGCCTATTTCAGCAGATTATGGAATCGTGCAGTGTTCCTATTTTGCCAGAGGTACAAGGAGTGTGTGATCTTTTGGGCTTAGACCCCTTTCATGTAGCCAATGAAGGAAAACTTCTAGCGATAGTACCTGCTCAGCAGATGAAGTCTTAGAAGCAATGCGCGAATTGCCTGTTGGTAAGGATGTAGCTATCATTGGTGAAGTCATGGCAGTGACTGAATATCCTGAAGTCTATGTGGAGACAGAGATTGGGACAACGCGGATATTAGAGATGTTAGCTGGGGATCAGTTGCCGAGGATATGTTAGGGATATTATAATGTGAAGAAAGATAGGCTGGTGCATTAGCATTGGTTTGCTTTTTTAAAATAATTCAAATGTTGTGTTCTTATCAAACAAGCCTGTAAGCTTAACTTAGAAAGCTAAGTCATTAATATTGATTGAATGAAGGAAAATTTTTATCACTGTAGAACTGATAGGATGAAGTGCTAATGTATTTGGGGGCGAATGGAAATGCAGGTTAAACGATTTTTAGAGTTGTCTGGTCTGGAAAAAAGAAAATTATTTGAGTATATTATGGATTGTGGTCCAAATAGTTATTTTTCAGATTTTGATGGAATGTTAAAGGATTATACAAGTGTGATTTTTGATGGTGGGAAAAATCATTTTTCATTATGGGATGAAGGCAGGGTTAAGGGTTCTTTAGGTATGATTACTAAAGATGTAAAAGAACGAGGGGAAATTTTTATTACTGGGATTTATATTAATGAAGAAGGGGAAAATGGATTAAAGTTATTGTTGGAGTTCGCTACAAATGATTTGAATAATATTTAATTTGAAAGTATAAAAGTAGGCATAAAAACATCTTTTAGTTATCTGATTCCTGTAGTAGAAGAATTTGAATTTACTCAATCCTATCAAGCGTTGATTATGCGGTATCGTAGAGGGCATCAATGGAAAGAAGATTGTAACCGGCAGGAATTTCAGTTTGAAAATCTTACCGAAATGAATCAAGAGGTTTGTAGAAAGCTGCTTAATAGAGCTTTTATAAACTCTCCCAATGGTGCTATTCTCACAGTTGAAGAGATGGAGGAAGTAGTAAGAGAGTATAAAGAAAAACCTCATCTGGCTCAACTCTGTCTATATGATGGAGAACCAGCGGGTTTATTTGAATTAACATGTAAGGCGCAAGTTGGATGGATTGATGTTCTTGGGGTAGATCCAGCGTTTCAAGGGCAGGGGATTGGAAAAGTTCTCTTGAAAAGGTCAGTTGAACTTTTGCACCAAAGTGATATGGAGGAAGTTAAACTATATGTGATGAGCACGAATGAGAGAGCTATGAAGTTGTATACTAAGCATGGATTTGAGTTGGAGAAGGTGAGTTCTATCTGGTTTGAGAAGAGTTGTTAGGGTGGAATTAGACAAGTACAAATAAATTTGGTAAAATATAAAGAGAGAAGTTAAGGTGAAGAGTAATTTGAAAGGGGTCATTTCATTCATGAATGTTTTAGAATTGCTTGATCGAATAAAACGTGGTGAAGATTCTGAAACGCAATTTAAAGAAAAAATAAATAGTCCAGATGCTTTAGCAGCTGAAATATCAGCTTTTGTTAATTCAAATGGAGGTAAAATTTTTGTTGGAGTTTCTGATGATGGAAAAATTAAAGGTTTATCTTTTGAAGAAGTAGGCAAATTGAATCAACTTATTTCCAACGTTTGTTCTCAAAAACTAGATCCTCCTATATCGGTCATGACAAAAAATATTTCTTTTGAAGATCAAATGGTGGTTGTGATTGATGTTCCAAGAGGTACAAATAAATTTTATATGGCAAATGGACGTGATGTGTGGGTAAAAGTCGGGGCAGATAAGCGCAGAGCTAGACGTGAAGAACTACAACGCTTATTGCAGGAAGCAAAACATATTTATGCTGACGAGATGGCAATAGAGCAAACAGAAATATCTGATCTAAATATAGGTTTATTTGAAAGATATATTGAAAGAAGGACTGAACAATCATTTTCATCTTTAAAATTATCTAAAGAGATAATTCTTCAAAATCTAAAACTAATGAAAGAAGGTCAATGTACTTTAGCAGGACTTTTATTATTTGGAAAGAGACCTGAAGAGAAAATGCCAAATGTAGTTGTAAAAGCTGTTTCTTTTTATGGTAATGATCCATCTGGGATTCAATATAAAGATAGTCGGAATCTAAAAGGAAATATCGGTGATTTATATAGAGCAGGAATAGCGTTTTTTCTAAACCAATTGACGCTGAGACAGCAAAAACAAAATTTTAATAGCATTGGTGTACTGGAAATTCCTAAGATTGCTTTGGAAGAAGCTTTAGTTAATGCGTTATTGCATCGAAACTATTTGATTTCAAGCCATATTCGTCTTTTTGTTTTTGATGATCGTGTTGAAATTATCAGCCCGGGGAGTTTACCGAATACGGTTAATGTTGAATCAATTAAGTTTGGAATTCATATTGAACGCAATCCTATTTTGGCGTCTTTGATCAATGATATTGAAGATATTCCTTATCGTGGAATTGGAACTGGAATTCAACGGATTTTGCGTACCTGTCAGGATGCTGGAGTTAAAGTTGATTTGATTGATGATAAGGTGACTGAGCAGTTTAAGATTGTTTTTTGGCGGAATAGTGGAGAATAGAGTGAAGGTTGGCGGTATTGCCAGCCTTTTATTTTTTATTCACTATCTAGAAGGGAATAATCAAATTAAAGCGAAGGAATATTATAGATAACTTGAAATTACCTTTCTTTTCTAGGAGGAAAAAAAATGAGAAAATCTTTGCCTGTGGGAATTAGTGATTATAAAAAACTTTGAGATCAAGATTGTTATTATGTTGATAAAAGTTTGCTTATACAAGAGATTATTGATAGTGATGCTGAAGTTGTTTTGTTGCCTCGTCCTCGAAGATTTGGGAAGAGTTTTAATTTGTCAATGTTAAGATATTTCTTTGAAAAAATTGATGAAGATAGAAGTTATTTATTTGAAGGTTTAGAAATAGAAAAAGTGGAAGAAAAATTTCAAAATCATTTTGGAATAAATCCTGTGATTTTTTTGACTTTTAAAGATATCAAAGAACAGAACTGGGCAGGTGCTTTAGCTAAAATTAAAAAAATAATTTCTGAAGAGTACAAAAGGCACGAGTATTTACTAGCTGGAGATTTTTTAGATAAATATGAAAAAGAAAGATTTATAAAAACACTATCAATGGAAGTGGATGTTATATTTTATGAGTGGAGGTTTAAAAGATAATATATCATTATACAAAGGAGTTCTGACAGGAATTTTGCGTATTGCAAAAGAAAGTATTTTTTCTGGTTTAAACAATTTGAGTGTTTATAGCTTATTAAATAGCAAGTTTAACAAATATTTTGGCCTTACGATAGATGAGGTGGAGAAACCGTTTACAATCCCTAGTCAATTGTAAAATATGTAGAGAGTCAAGGTATTGAAGAACCGTATTGGGATTACTAGTTAATCTTCGTCAAGATTATCAGGTAAAATCAAATCGTGAAAGTGGTTATGGTAGATATGATGTAATGATTATTCCGAGGGATTTAAATAAATTAGGTATTATATTGGAGTTTAAACGGGTAGATGAATATGATAATGAAGATTTACAAATAGCTGTAGAAAAAGCGTTACAGCAAATAGAGGATAAGGAATATAGAAAGGAATTATTAGATTTAGGAATTGAAAAGATTATGGAAGTTGGATTGGCCTTTGAAGGTAAAAGGGTTATGATTAAGGCGAAAAAAATATTAAAGTAAGATAATATTGCGAAGTAAATGAAACTAAAGGAGTGGGAATCTATGAAATTACCAAATAATATTTCAGATTTTAAATTACTCCGTCGAGAAAATTATTTATACGTAGACAAAACTAAATATATCGAGAAATTAGAAAACTTAGGCAGGTATCTTTTCTTTATTCGCCCGAGACGTTTTGGTAAATCCTTATTTTTATCAACTTTAGCAAATTATTATGATTTAGATCAAGTAGATGATTTTGAAAATTTATTTGGTGATTTGTATATTGGTAAGAATTCCACAACTTTTAAAAATTCAAATTTTATTTTAGCATTGGATTTTTCTGGTCTAGACACCTCAAACCCTGAAGAACTAAAAAACTCGTTTAATGACCGAGTCTTAGGAAGTCTAATCACTTTTTTTAATTATTATCAGAATTACTTTCCAAAAAAAGAAGAGATAATTGAAGAATTAAAAAATACAAGCATGACAAGAAGAATGGATATTCTATTCAATGAAGTGGCTATAACAAATTACAAAATATATGTAATTATCGATGAATATGATCATTTTGCCAATGATCTTGTCGCTGTGGGTGATGGTGAATATTATCGTAATGTTATTCGCGCTAGTGGGTTTGTCAGAGATTTTTATGAGATTATTAAAATAGGTACCAAAAGAGTGATTGATCGAATATTTATTAGCGGGATTGCACCGTTGATGTTGGATGATATGACGAGTGGGTTTAACATTACTTCAAATATAACAATGATTCCACAGACCAATGAACTATTAGGGTTTACGGAAGAAGAAATAGATTCTATTTTACAGAGTATTCCATGGATTGATAATATTAAAGAACTTATGCCTGAATTAAAAGCTTATTATAATGGATATATTTTTAATATTAATGCAAAGAAAAGAATATATAATCCCAATATGATTTTTTATTTTCTCCAACAATGTGAGTACTTAGGAACTTATCCTGAAGTTTTAGTAGATGAGAACATAAAAACAGATTATGCTAGATTAAATCGTTTAACTATGAATGAAAATAATTGTGAGACTCTAGATGAAATTATAAAAAATAATGGGATTGTTTCAAACATTGTATCGAAGTTTTCATTTGATCAGATGTATAATCAGCAATATTTTGTTTCATTACTTTTTTATTTGGGGCTTTTAACAATTGAGAAAAAAATCAGAACTCGTCTTTATTTGAAAATTCCTAATCAGGTAATTAAAATAATTTTTTGGGAATACTTTGAAAGAAAATTACAGGAAAAATTTCATTTGAAATTAGATTTAGAAGAATTGCACCAATCCATTGAGACAATTGCTTTTGACGGAGAGATAAAGCCATATATTGACTATATCAGTCAAAATGTACTTCAAGTTTTATCAAATCGTGATTTAATACAATTTGATGAAAAATATCTAAAAGTGATCCTATTAACTTATTTAGGATTGAGTAATATATATAAAATATCTAGTGAAAAAGAAGTTGATAAAGGGTACATTGATATATTTTTAGAAAAAGATATCCGTTTCCCTGATGTAAAATACGAATGGATCTGGGAATTAAAATATCTTAAAAAAAGTGAGACAAACCAATTAGAACGAGTCAAGAAAGAAGGTTTAACACAGCTTGATCAATATGCAAAAAGCAGACATTTTAAAGATAAGGAAAATTTAAAGAAAGCACTGATTATCTTTATCGGTAAAGACGAGTATGAAATTATATTTCCATAAATAGAAAAGCAAAGCCTAACATACAAGGCTTTGCTTTTTGCATGAAAATTAAATTACTTCAAATTACCCTCCAGCGCAAATTGAAGTTTTTCCTGCTCACTGATTGGATGTTGATTCAAGAAACGAATTTCCTTGACTAACCAAATACAAGTAACTACTGTTGCGAGTACATCAGATAATGGAAAAGCATACCATACTCCATCCAGACCAATAAATCGGGGTAAAATTAATACAGCTGGGATTAGAAATAGAATTTGTCTAGACATTGTTAAAATCAGAGCTGGCACTGCTTTACCGATTGCTTGAAATAAAGAAGCAGCGATAATTTGGAACCCGATAACAGGTAAAACTAGAACTAAAATTCGTAAGATAGGTACACCTTCCAGAATAAGACTTTGATCCTTTGTAAAGAGTCTGAAAATGGGCTTAGTTAGAAGCATTAAAAGAACGTAACTGAAAGTAGACATAGCTGTTGCTCCTATAGTAGCTAGCTTTAGAGATTCTTTGACTCGTTTCATATTTTTTGCTCCATAGTTGAAACCAACAATTGGTTGAAGCCCCTGGACGATTCCAAATAAAGGCATGAGCATAAACATTAAAACACGATTTCCAACACCTAGAATGGCAATATGGAGATCTGTTCCATAATAGATAATTGATTTATTGATAACAATTGACACAATACTTCCAGCAATCGTACGGGCGAAAGTTGCTCCACCAATGGTAAAGGTTTCTATTACAAGACTGAAATTTGGAATTAAATCTTTTTTTCTAATTTTAAGCATACTCTTTCCACTTAAGAAATATGCTAAGAGGTAAATAAAGCTTACAATTTGTGACAGAACAGTAGCAATTGCCGCTCCACGAATCCCCATATTAAATCCAAAAATAAAGATAGGATCTAAAATAATATTTAAACCTGTTCCAATAATCATACTAAACATAGCAACTTTTGCATTGCCTTCGGAGCGTACAAGACTATTAGAAGACATTGCAAAACTAAAGAATACACTTCCTAGTAAAATAATTGACATATATTGAGAAGCATAAGGCAAAATTGTATCTGTTGCTCCAAATAATCTTAACATTGGATTCAGAAAAATTGAACCGAAAATCGTAAAAAGAATACTTAAAAACACTACAGTAGTAAAGGAAGTACCGGCGGTTTCTTCTGCTTTTCTTTGATCACCAGCGCCTAAATTTCTGGATATAATAGATGCTGAACCGATTCCAACTGTCTGAGCGATAGCCATGATCAACATTTGGATTGGAAAAGCAATTGCGATTCCAGCAATAGCCATTGTACCTGCTCCTTGACCAATAAAGATTGTGTCAACTAGATTATAAAGGGCGTTAACCATCATTCCAATCATGGCTGGGGCTGAGTATTTGACTAGTAATTTACTTATTTTTTCGTGACCTAGTTCATATTTTCTATCATTCAAGTTTTTCGCCTCCTGATTGCAGTTTTAGATTTATTTCTTTTAATTGATCTAATATTTTTGAGAAAAGTTCAACATCTTCAATTGAAAGAGATTTAAACTTTTCTTTTAAGTATAAACTCATTTGTTCTTTTATTTCTTCAGCTTTTATTAGGCCATCAGATGTCAAGGTAATGTAGAGTTTTCTTCGATCATTTTCACCACGGTTTCTTTCGACATATCCTAATTCTACTAAAGAATCAATAACTGAAGTCATACTTCCTTGTTGCAATTCTGTTATCTTGCAGATAGTGCCCATGGTGTTTTTACCATTCACATAAAGATGCATTAACACTCTCTGTTGAGTTTTGTTTAAATTATCATTACTAACTTGGGATTTAAAATCGTGTAAAATATTTCGATGTAATAGGTGGAAAGTTTCGAGCATTTTAACCATCAAAGCAAAATAGTCCATTGCTAGTGCAGCATAGCTTAATTAAACTCTATATTTCAAAACATATATTTCAAAATATAGACATTATTTTATATGTATAGATTTTTTTCATTAAATCAATATTTTTACAT
>JAGMES010000147.1 GCA_023128035.1 Halanaerobiales bacterium
CTTTAGCTGGACGAGTTCACTTACAATTATAAAATTTTCGCACCAAGCTCAGCTAAAGGAGAACGTTCCCCCTTAGTCAAAGTTATATGACCTGCAATACTAAGATCTTTAAATTTCTCAGCTACATAAGTCAATCCATTATCATTTTCATTTAGATAAGGATTATCTATCTGTTCGGGATCACCAGTTAAAACAACTTTTGTTCCCTTTCCTGCCCGGGTAATTATTGTTTTAATCTCATGCTTAGTCAAATTCTGTGCCTCATCAATAACCAGATATTGATCTGGAATAGAACGCCCACGGATATAAGTTAATGGTTCAATCTGAACTAATTCTTTCTCAGTTAAAAAATCTATACTCACATCAGTGTCTTTCTTCCGAATCGTCTTATCTCCACCATGAATAATCAGTTCTAAATTATCATAGATCGGTTGCATCCATGGCCGAAGTTTGTCATTAACATCTCCAGGCAAAAATCCAATATCTCGACCCATCGGAATAACTGGTCTAGCAACCAAAAGACGACGATATACCTCTTCATCAGTTACTTTATGCAGTCCTGCTGCTATGGCTAATAAAGTTTTACCAGTCCCAGCTTTTCCCATTATAGTAACAAGAGAGATTGTATCATTTAACAACAATTCAAGCGCAAAACGCTGTTCCCGATTACGTGCTTGAATCCCCCATGGATAGGTAAGTTTAAATGATAAATCTTCTATTCTCTCTGTTTTCTTTCGATAAATTCCAAGTGCAGATTGATTCCCTGCTTTTAATTGTACGCATTGATTAGGATGTAGTTCTTGCCCGTCTAACTTTAAATGACCTTGTTCATAAAATTGATCAATAATCTGAGGGTTCACTTCAAGATCTAACATACCTGCATAGGAAGTTTTATACTCTATTTGATCTTTAATATAATCATCTGCATTCAATCCAAAAGCATTTGCTTTAATCCGCATATTAATATCTTTTGAAACCAGAACAATCTTTTTATATCGCTTATTTAACAGATTTTTGTTTGAAAAGGCAACACTTAAGATTCGATTATCCATCTTATCCTGGGCCAGCCCTTCAGGAATTTCATGACCATTGCGATCAATCTCAATTCGCAATATTCCTCCTGATTCTAATGTTACCCCCTCATCTAGACGACCAAATTGGCATAAGTGATCTAGAAGCCTTGATGTCAAACGTGCATTAAAACCAATAGTATCATTACGTGCCTTCATTGCATCAATCTCTTCAATTACAGGAATTGGAATCACCACATCATTGTCACTAAATGCAAAGATAGCATGGGGATCATTTAGTAAAACATTGGTGTCAAGGATGAACAAATTTTTTTGCTGGTTCATATCTTCACCTCCATTTAATGAAACACACTTAATAAACAACTAAGCATTGCTAATTGCTTTATTATACCATTATATTTAGTTTAAGTCAATTATATTTCATTGTTTTCCCATGCGTTTACATTAATATACTTTTTCATAACCCCCTCATCCACTCTTCTTTCAAGTAATATTCTTTAGGATGATTTAAAACATCTTTCAATTCAGTTAACATTCTTTCTTTATCTTTAGGTAAAGTCCCATTAACAGCAATGTAATTAGAAGCATGATTTGAGCGAAAAATACATGGATTAGGTAAATTAATACCCTCGATAAGATTATATAACTCTTGCATAATTTCCAAAGTATCTAACAAAATTAACTCTTCATTCTCAATTTCCTCATAAATGGGAGTATTGGGTGTAACCATCAAAGTCAGCGCACTAAGATAATTTGGCTGCATAGCGTTAACCACAAGAGCTGTTGCCCTAGCATGTTCCTTGGTCAATGAGCGTCCTCCCAATCCTAAAATAACAGTAACTGAAGATTTAATACCAGCCTGTTTTAACCTTTGGCCAGCTTCAATCATCATCTCTGGAGTAACACCTTTTTTTATTCTTTTTAAAATTTCAATATGCCCAGATTCTAATCCAAGATAGGCCATCTTTAACTTCGCTTCTTTAAGCTGAATTAGTTCATCTACAGACTTTTTTAGAATACTCTTGGGACTAGCATAGGTTGTAACTCTAGTAATACGTGGAAAACATTGTTGCAAAAATTGCAATATCTCTAAAAGCTCTTTTGTAGGAACCTGAAGTGCATCTCCATCCGCTAAAAATATTCGACGTACTTCAGGATAGAGTTGAGCTGCTTCTTCAATTTCAGCTTTGATCGTTTCCATAGATTTAATATAAAACTTTTTCGCTTTATACATCGTACAAAAAGTACACTGATTATGCGAACAACCCACCGTTACTTGTAAAATCAAACTCGAAGCCTCACTCGGCGGCCTCCAAATCTGTCCAATATACTCCATACCATCACATCCCAAACTCTTAATTCTTAATTCTTAACTATTAACTATTAACTATTATAAATACTTCATCGGATCAACAGCTCGACCATCTTTTTGAATCTCGAAATGCAAATGTGGGCCAGTTGAACGCCCAGAGTTACCGGATTTGGCAATAGTCTGGCCCTGTTTTACCCATTTTCCTCCAGTAACCAATACTTTAGAATTATGACCATAAAGAGTTCGATAACCATCTTTATGGTCAATAATAACGGTATATCCATAACCATTAATCCATCCACCCCAAACCACTTTACCATCTGCGGCAGCTTTAATATTTCTACCTATTGGAATCGCAACATCTATTCCTTCATGCATCTTTCCCCAACGGGGACCAAAATATGAAGAAATTCTGCCTTTAATAGGCCATATAAATAGTTTCTGTTGAACTTTAGATTTTCCTCCAACAGTTGGAGGAATTCTTATCTCCATTCCTACAGCGATTCGATCTGGGTTGTTCAAGTTATTATATTTGATTAAAGTCTGATAACCAACTCCAAATTTCTTAGCAATGGACCAAAAGCTATCTCCAGATTTAACTTTATATGTCTCCTCAAGTTTTAACTCCATACCTACAGTAATCTTATTCACATTATAAATACCATTCAAACTTGCTAAAATATCTACATCCAGATTATGTTTCCGCGCAATCGTCCATAAACTCTCTCCCGATTGAACTTTATGAACTGCTTTAGCATAAGCAGGGGTCACTAAACTAATTCCAGTAACGGCTGTGATCAAAGTAAAACCTAAAAATTTACGATAAAACTTTTTCATAACTTCATTCCCTTCTGCAATGATATTATAATGAATTAGTGCATCTATTAGAGTGTGATCTCCTACACTTTTATCCTCTAACTTATTAAATTCAAAATTAATCCCCATTTTCCTTTAGGTATTATGTAGCAAAAAAGAAATTTTCTTTAGTCTACAGGAAATCATTAATTTTTGTCTAATTAATTTGATAGACAAGTATATGAGGAGGGTCATAATGAAAAAAAGATTTATTTTATTAGGTTTAATCATTCTGCTGGTTACTTTCTCTAGTGTTGGATTTGCCAATGAAAAAGATGTACTTAGCTTAAAAGCAGGATCTGGTTATGGAAGTCTTGGTTTTGAATATGAGCATATATTCCAAAATAAAGTTGCAATTTTTGCAGGTACTTCTATCAATGAATTTGGAAGATTTTTGACAATAGGCACCAGATTCCATCCATATACAACAGTCAATCACCTTTATTTTGGTGGATCACTTACTATTAAGGAAATGGACTTATCCTTATTTTTGGTAAATAGCACTGTCGGATATGAGTGGAAATTAGGTAACAGATTATTTGCAAGAGCAGAAGGCGGTGTTACTCTTGATCCCAAGTTTAATGTTAATGCTAATTACGGAGCGAGCATTAGTTATGAATTTTAGAAACTATGAAGCCAGGGTTTAAATATCAATCCCTGGCTTTTTTCATTAGATTAATGAATTGTGATCCATAATTAGAACATACCCCGGTAGAATTCCCGTTCTGCTGCCTGTGGTCCGCCATGTGGCCAGACAATCTGATTATTCGTTGTAGAAACTGAACACTCTCTATAGCAGTTACATCTATTGTGATTGTTATCACTCCTTTATAATAGATTCTGGTGTTTACTTATTTTGCAAAGTAACTAAGTATATCTTTATTTGAAATTTTTAAGTCATCAGTTAATTCTTTGCGATTAGATACTATTGATAAAACAAACTTTTCCTCAGCAATTTTGCTTTCCTTCATTTTTACATCTTTATACCCTAACCTTATAATGAGTTCGTTAACAAATTCACTATGAGTAATGACGTCCTCTGTAGCTAAATGAAATTCTCCCTTGAGATCATTGTTTATTATGTAATGAATTTGTTTTGCTAACATAACATCTGTATTATTAGTCAAATAAAGATTACTGTATATTTCGATCTCTTCATCATTATTAATTTTGTCTAATATATCGTTATATCTTGGAGAGTCTTTTCCCCATAGCATAGGTAATCTGAGTATGCATAGATTATCACCTAATATTTCTTTTAATTTTTGTTCACATTCTACTTTAAATTTACCGTATTCACTTTCAGCATTTAATTCATCATATTCATAATGAGGTTTAGTTATATCGTTATCAAAAACATTTGCTGTAGAACAAAAATATAGTTTGCCATCTATATCTTTTAAATATTTTGCTACCTCCGTATGTACTAATAGTTGCTCGCTAAAATCACCTCGTAAACAAGATATAACCAGTTCAGGACTAACTTTTCTTAATATTTCTTTTATGCTATTCAAATCATTTACATCTAACTTAAATGTCCTATCTGAAAGTAAATCAAGCTTTCTACTATAATATGTACCATAAACATCAAAGTCTTTATTCAATTCTTTAATTAAAGCTTTCCCTACCAGACCACTCGCTCCTAAAATCAGTAATTTGCTCATTTTAAAGTCCTCCTCTCAAACAAAGATATTATACAATATCCAGAATAATCTATCAACTCATTATGAAAATAAAACCGTCTCATAAGCAAAATTCACCTTAAGACGGTATAATCAACATAATATCCTACTTACCCTTGTATGAGTTCTTTAAATTTTTCTTCTGTTAATATCGTCACACCCAATTCCTTTGCTTTTTCATACTTAGAACCTGGTTCTTTACCTACCACAACAAATCCAGTCTTTTTACTCACACTGGAAGAAACTTTACCACCTTTACTTAAAACCATTTCTTTTGCTTCTGATCGAGATACTGTTTCTAATCCTCCTGTGAAAACAAAAGATTTACCAGCTAAAGAAATATCTTTTTCTCCCTCTTCAACTGACTCCATTTCAACTTTTACGCCTCCCTGACGTAATTTTTCAATAAGCTCACGGTTCTTCTCTTCACTAAAAAAGTTAACAATACTCTCTGCAATCTTTGGCCCAATCTCATCTAATTCTAATAACAGATCTTCAGAAACATTCATCAGTTCATCAATTGATCTATATTTCTCAGTCAATACTCTTGCAGCTCCAGAGCCTACATGACGAATCCCAAGTCCAAAGATCAGTCTATCAAGAGAACGATCTCTACTTTTTTCAATTGCTGCTATCACATTATCAGCAGATTTCTCTCCCATCCGTTCTAATTGGAGAAGATCTTCTTTCTTAATATAATAAATGTCGGCAACATCTTTAATTAAACCTTTTTCAAGTAATCGATCGATCACACTTGGGCCAACTTTCTCTAAATTCATCGCATTTCGAGCCACAAAGTGAACAATCCCTTCCTTCACCTGAGCTGGACACCCCAGATTGTTAGTACAATGATGTTTTGCTTCACCTACTTCACGTACTACATGTGCACCACACACTGGACATACTTTAGGCATTTCAAACTCTTTTTCATCGCCAGTTCTTTTTGAAAGCACCACTTTAACTACTTCTGGTATAACATCTCCAGCCTTCTGAATTACTACTGTATCACCAATCCGCACATCTTTACGTCGAAGTTCATCTTCATTATGCAATGTTGCCCGGCTAACAGTAGAACCCGCAACTTCCACAGGCTCCAAAATTGCTACTGGAGTAATCGCACCTGTTCTACCTACAGATGGTTCGATATCATTAACAATTGTAGTTCTCTGTTGAGCAGGGAATTTATATGCAGTGGCCCAGCGTGGACTTTTAGCTGTTGTACCCAACTCATCTCTTAAGGCCAAATCATTTATCTTTATAACCATTCCATCAATCTCAAAGAATAGGTCATTTCTTCTCTCTGTCCATTCTTCAGTTATTTTAATAACCTCTTCTATATCAGAACATAACCAGCGTTGATTAACCTTGAACCCTAATTCCTCTAAATAGGATAAGACATCTGTATGAGTAGTTAAATTCCCATCACCTAAATAGATCTGATCATAGGCAAGATAATCTAATGATCTTTCAGAAGCAATACGGGGATCTAATTGACGAACAGTACCTGCAGCCGCATTCCGAGGATTAGCAAAAGGTTGTTCTTCTCTCTCAATACGTCGTTGATTTAACTTTTCAAAGCGACGTTTATCCATATATACTTCACCACGAATTTCAATGTTAACTGGCTGTTTCAACTTTAAAGGAATACTTTTGATAGTACGAATATTATGAGTCACATTTTCACCAATTACTCCATCACCACGGGTTGCAGCTCTAACCAACCTTCCATCTTCATAGGTTAAAACTGCTGTTAAACCATCTATCTTTAATTCAAGCACATACTCAAGATTTTCAAGAGCACTCATTCTTTTGATACGTTGGTCAAAAGATCTTAAATCTTCCGCGCCAAAGGCATTATCTAAACTGAGCATCGACACCCTATGAGTCACCTTTTGAAATGATTCGATAGGAGCACCTGCCACCCTTTGTGTTGGCGAATCAGGAGTGATAATCTCTGGATATTCTGCTTCAAGAATTTTTAACTTTTGCATTAATAGATCATACTCAGCATCAGCAATCTCTGGCTCATCTAATACATAATAACGATAATCGTTATGCTCTATCTCTTTTCGTAATTTGTCTGTTTCTGCGTTGGCTTGGTTTAATGCTGCTTCACGCCCATCTTTCATCTCTAACTGTTTCAAATCATCCAGATTCACCTTTTTCATAAATCAAAACTCTCCTTTCTATCTATAAGCAATTTAAATTCTCTCTATTGGTGCATATGCAAGTAGCACCTTCTTTAGACCACCAGCGCCAGGGAAGATAATATCTAGTTCTTGATTTTGACCTTCACCACGAACTCCTACTACAGTTCCAGGGCCAAATTTAGGATGACGAACTTTCTCTCCCCCGGAGTATTGACCAAACTTAATTCCATTGCTAGTCTTTTGTTCCGTCATTCGAGGCTTGATCTTACCCATGTTTTGATTATCACTGGTTTGACTACACCTCTGTGGTGTTTGTTCCCTTTCTTCCTCTTCAAATCCAAAAAGTTTTGGTGGAATGTCCGCTAAAAAACGTGAAGGACTATGGTATTTAGTTTTTCCAAAGACCATCCTGGTAGTTGCAAAACTCATATAAAGTTTTTTCATAGCTCTGGTGATTCCAACATAACAAAGTCTGCGTTCCTCTTCTAAAGCATCCTCATCTTCCATTGACCGCGTATGCGGAAAAATATTTTCCTCCAGCCCTGATAAAAAGACAACTGGAAACTCAAGACCTTTAACTGTATGCAATGTCATTAAAAGAACCGCATCATCACCTTGATCTACCGAATCTAAATCTGTAACTAATGCAATTTCTTCTAAGAAAGAACCTACTGTATAACCCTGACCGCCTTTAATCGTTTCTTCCATCACAGAGAAAAGTTCCTGGATGTTCTCAATCCGAGTTTGTGCTTCAATAGTACCTTCTAACTCTAATTCTCTTAAATAACCAGTCTTGTCCAACATCTCTTTTGTAAGATCAGTTACTTTAGCTTCTTCACTCAACCCGCGTAATCTTTCCATCATTTCATAAAATTTCGCCAGTCCACTTTTAGCCTTCCCACGGATAGTTAATATATGATTCACCTTTCCTGCGGCTTCATATAAGCTCAATCCATGGTGTAAAGCGAATTCAGTCAGACGCTCTACTGAAGTAGCACCAATTCCTCGACGAGGTCGATTGATAATCCGAGTAAAAGCTACATCATCTGCAGGGTTATAGATCAACCGTAAATAAGCCAGAATATCTTTGATCTCCATTCTATCATAGAATTTTAAGCCTCCAACAACTTTATAAGGAACTCGATTACGCATCAAAGCATCCTCTAAAACACGAGACTGTGCATTGGTTCTATAAAGAATAGCACAATCTAAGTAGTTATGTTCTTTTCGACGAAGTTCTAAAATCTGGTGAACTATAAATTGACCTTCCTCTCGATCTGAGGATGCCTTAAAAAGATTTATATACTCACCTACACCATTCTCTTCTGTTGGTCTAAGCCGTTTTTCCTTACGATTTGTATTTTTAACAATAACGTGGTGAGCTGCATCTAAAATTCGTTGAGTAGAGCGGTAATTCTGTTCCAATTTAATTACTGTAGCATCTGGATGATCTTCTTCAAAGCTTAAGATATTGCGAATATCTGCTCCCCGAAATCCATAAATACTCTGATCAGGGTCTCCTACTACACAGAGATTCCGATGATCTTCAGCCAAAAGGTTGACCAACACGTACTGAGCATGGTTTGTATCCTGATACTCATCCACCAGAATATATCTAAATCTACGTTGATAGTATTCTTTAACAAGCTCATTTTCCCGGAATAGTTTAACTGTCAAACCAATTAGATCGTCAAAATCCAAAGCATTGTTAACTTTTAATAAATCCTGATAAGGCCCATATACATCACTTACAATCTTCTCCATGTAGTCTCCAACTTGATTTGCATATGCATCAGGGCCAATCAACTCATTCTTTGCGCTACTAATGAAAGATTGAATAGCTCGAGGTTTAAACCTTTTGTCATCGATATTTAGCTTTTTCAATATCTGACGAATCGCTGTCAACTGATCTGCAGTATCATAAATAACAAAGTTACTTTTATAGCCTAGCTTTTCTATCTCTCTACGCAAGATGCGCAAACAGATTGAGTGAAATGTTCCAAGCCATAATCCTTCACCACCCTGTCCTAAGAGTCTTTTTACACGTTCTTTCATCTCATTAGCAGCTTTATTGGTAAAGGTTACTGAAAGAATATTGTATGGGTAAATTCCTTGTTGAATTAAATAGGCAATACGATGTGTTAGTACTCTGGTTTTACCTGAACCAGCACCTGCGAGTAATAATAATGGGCCATCGATGTGTTGGACGGCTTGCGCTTGTTCTGGGTTTAAGCCTTGTACGATGTTCATGTTGAGTCCTCCTTCTTTTTATATGCTCATCACAAAAGAATGCCATATTGCTATGGCATTTCTGGTAATATTTTCGGTCAATGCGAAAACTATTATGTGTAACTTTATTATATTTCTTGTTGGGTGGGGGGATTTCCTGCAATCTAAGAAATTAAATCCACTATAGAGATGATTTAATTTCTTTAGTTAACCATAAAAGAAAAAAATCTCAAGAGATAAATATCTTGAGACTCTTTAACTCATATCAAGCATTAATTGTTTAACATAGCTGTTGAAGTAATGCCTAACTTTTCAATATTTCCTTAAATATTTTACGTCTTTTGTATTTTTTGATGGCAGATTTACAAAAATTAAATAATAGCTTATCATTAAGCTCATTTTTATATTATAACTCAAGTACATTTAATTTTTAAGTTATTTTTTTTGCAGCACCCTCATACTTTACATCTATTTCCTTTGGAAAATTTTCTAAAGGAAAAGTAAAAACAATATACCCATAATCTTCGAGGTCATCGGAAGAAATTCCAGTCTGGTGTACATCACCAAACATTTTATATGCCTCTATAATTTCCTTATTAGGTAAGTCAATAATATCCTTCTTCCTAAAGGATGTCGAGACAGCATGATTAAATTTTTCTAGATAATCCACAAGTTTATTTGCAGTTGTAGATCCATGATGTGGAATTTTAAAAACAGTATTACAACCAAATTTATCTTTTATAGGAAAAACTTTTAATTCATCTATAGTGTGATTATCTAAATCTCCAGTTAAACAAAATGTTACTATTTCCGAACTTGTATCCACTTTAACCTGCAGTCTTAAAACTATAGAATAATAGTTTGGCTTTTCATGAAGCTTTTTATTATTCTCATGAATATCCTTTATCATTTTTAATGTATTTTCCCGTACGATATAAGATACAGGAGCTATTGCTTCCATAGAAAAATTGAATGTTTTAATTTTAACTCTAAAGTTAAAATTAAAAATGTTTCCACTACTGTGATTAGCTGAAATAAGATATCCATGAGTAATTTTTTCTTCAATTAAATTGAATATATCTCCATACTCAGTCTTTAAGCCTTCTTCAGTTAAACTATTTAATATTTCTCTTCTTGAAATCCCTTCTGGCAAAATAAATACAGTTTCATCTGTTACATATTCAAATAATTCGGATAAACCCTTAGAATGGTCTAGATCCGTATGAGTCCAACAAATAAAATTTAACTTTGTAATACCTTTATTTTCCAATAATTCTTTCGTCAAAAATCGTCCCCCAACTTTATAACTATCAATGACACCTACAAATTGATTTCCTATGTTAAGTATAATACTTTCACCCTGATTTTTATAACCTATAATATGATTCGACCACAAAAAG
>JAGMES010000148.1 GCA_023128035.1 Halanaerobiales bacterium
ATGGGAGTGCGACTAAATACTTTTTATGGGCTAATCATACCATACACTTCCCACAAACTGAAGGAAGTGTATATGCATAAGAAGTGAGAAATTATTATTTAGAATTTTTAATCGCTTGATCGATCCAGATAGTCATCAATTTATCTGCATCATACATTTGATGATAAAGTTCACCTTTAATCCAAGGTTGTTTCATACTAATGCTTGTTGTATGATATAACCAAACATATGGTTGAAGATCATATACTCTCTCATTAATTTTCTTGGCAATTTCATAACGAACCTTAGAATTATTTGTTCTCTCCATCTCATCAATCATAGTATTAACTACTGGATCATTCATTGCGACTCGTTTTTGATTATAGAACAATGGCTTCAAGAAGTTATATGGGTCAGCATAATCAGCCCACCAGGATAGATAATACATTGGTACTTCACCATTTTTAACAGCGGAGAAGAATACGGACCAGTCATTTTTGATAATATTTACTTTGATACCAACCTGAGCTAAATAACCCTGAATCGCACCAACCATCCGAACAGTAGTAGATGTAGTAGTACTCCAGATTTCAATTTCAAAACCATTTGGATAACCTGCTTCAACTAATAATTGTTTGGCTTTTTCTGGATTATACTCAATACCAGGCATATCTACATAGCCATCCATTCCTTTTGGAAGAGGGCCAGTTGCTAATGCATCAGTTCCTTTTCTAAGAGTATCAATAATCATCTGGACATCGATAGCGTGAGCAATCGCCCGACGAACTCTTTTATCATTTAAAGGTTCAATGCTCTGGTTCAATGCTAAATAATATGTACTAAGATCGGTTGTTTCTATTATATAATTTTTCCAATAAGGATCTTGAGTCCATCTCTCAAATTCAGCCATTGGAATCGGAACACTATCTAAGTTACCTGCTTCAAATTCCGCAACAGCAGTTAAAGGTTCTGGAATAACCCGATATTCAACGCGATCAATATATGGTCTACCTTCAAAATAATCTTCATTAGCTTCTAAAGTTAAGTAGTTATCATGTTCCCATTCTACTAACTTCCATGGACCAGTACCAACAGCATGATCACTGAACTGATCACCATACTCTTCAACAACTTCTTTAGGAACAATAAGTCCATGAGGTAATGTTAGATGTTTTAAAAACAGACCAAATGGATAACTAAGAGTAAAGGATACAGTATAATCATCTATAACTTTAACTCCCACAATCCCCTCTGTCTTACCATCTAATGCTGGATCAGCCCCTGTAATCATATCAAAAGCCCAGGTTGCAGGAGAAGCAACTTCAGGGTCAAAAAGGCGATCAAAGGAATATTTTACATCATTAGCTGTAAAAGGCCGACCATTATGGAATTTCACATCTTCTCTTAAATGAAAAGTCCAAACTTTTCTATCTTCACTAATCCCCCAATCTGTTGCCAAACTAGGAACTACATCATTAGAATAATAGTCAAAACGAACAAGGCCATCAAAAATCTTTACAGCCATCTCTCCAGAATTAAAACCAGAAGCATAGGCAGGATCAATTGTTTCCCAGTCCGATGTTTTAGTTTTATGTAATGTTCCTCCATATTGAGGTTCTTCTGCCAAAATATTCAGACTAAACAAGACAAAAATCATTAAAGTGAATACAAATACTCGACTTCTCATCTAAGTTCCTCCTCTTTTTTTAAAGAAATTTGCTTCTACACTCTCCATTACATTTAGTATGTAACCTAAAATAAAACAATTTCACCTCCTTTTGAAAAATCAATATATATTTTATTCCAATAACTTATGAAATTATTACCTAAAGTTTTATATTCAACATATTTTTTATATTCCTTCATAAAAATTAACAGAATTCAATCAAACTTCTAAATAGTTTGACAAATAGCGAATAATGTTCCCACATCAGCTCTGGATGCCATTGAACCCCCACTGCATAATGATAATCTATGCCCTCGATTGCTTCAATCACACCATCTTTTGCATGGGCTGAAGCAATAAAACCTGGCCCTGGTTCTTTTATCGCTTGATGATGAAAACTATTCACTTTTAACTCATTACATCCAAATATCTTTTCTAATTTACTCCCTTCTTTAATCTCTACAGAATGAGTAGGATACCATCGTGGCGCACGTTGTTGATGTTTTAAGATATTTTCTTTACCAAAAGTTGTAGTAATATCTTGAATAACTGTTCCTCCAGCTACAACGTTAAGAATCTGACACCCACGACATATTCCTAATATCGGAATATCTTTTTTAAGAGCGATTTCAGTCAGATGAAACTCAAAAAAATCTCGATAAGGATCAAGCCTCCCCAAATCTGGACGAGGTTCTTCGTTAAACAACATAGGATCTAAATCTACCCCACCTGTAAGCAAAATTCCATCAACGATTTCTACCATCTTAGAGATGAGATCAGTATTTTTTTCAATGATTGGTAATAGAATCGGTAATCCCCGTCTTCTTGAGCAATGGTAATTCCAATTATTTTTTTCATTATTCTATCCTTCTTTCAGTACATGATTAATATATTCTATAAAACGGCATGTTTTCCTTTTTAATAAATATTTTTTACACCTTTTTCCGCAAAACTTTTCCTGGTTTTAATCCTGTATGTTCTCCATTATTTAAAACAATGTCACCATTTACAATTACATAATTTATCCCTTCAGGATACTGGAATGGATTTTTAAAATCTGCCATATCATTGATTGTTTCTGGATCAAAGATAGTTATATCTGCATCCATCCCAACCCGCAAAATTCCTTTGGTCATCAGCCCTAATCGTGCCGCCGATAGAGAGGTCATCTTTTTCACTCCCTCTACTAAAGTCACTACCCCTTCTTCCCGACAATACTTAGCCAATACTCTTGGAAAAGTTCCAAAGTTCCTAGGATGAGGTTTTCCTTGAGCCAAAAGTCCTTCAACTGCATAAGCGCTTCCATCTGAGCCAATCATAGTCAGATCATCTTTAATAACATGAGCTACATCTTTTTCACACATGGCAAATCGAATCATTCCTACTTCCAGTTCTTCTTCGATTAAAAGATCAATTACCAACTGAGCAGGACTGACTCCTCTTTCTATAGAGAGCGTCTGAATATTCTTTCCTTCTGCTCCACGATTTTTATCTGTTTTTACTTCTGATATAAACAGATTCTCCCATCCTCGTGGGGTCTGATATATTTCTAAATTTTTAAAAATTGTTCCACTTATAGTTGGATCTTTCAAATTGTTAAACAACACTTCTTTTCCACCTGCATGATATTCTTCAGGAATCACTGCACTTAAACCAGTATTTGTAGCAAGATATGGGTAGACATCACAGGTTATATCCAATCCTTCTTTCTCTCTTACCTGATGCATTAACTCTAATGTTTTCTCTACTTCTCCCCAGTGAGGTTTACTACAAACTTTATGATGAGAAATTTGCACAGGTAAACCAGCCTTACGGCCTATCTCAATACTCTCCTCTACAGCCTGATACACCTCTGTACTCTCATTGCGCATATGAGTTGCATAGAATCCCCCATATTCAGCCACAACCTTTGACAATTCTACCAATTCATCAGTATTAGCATATGAAGAAGGTGGGTAAATAAGTCCAGTAGTTATCCCAAAAGCTCCTGCTTCCATACTTTCACGAACTAATTGACACATTTTTTTAAGTTCTTCAGGAGTAGCCTGACGTTTGTCATAATTCATCACTGACTTACGGATGGCACCATGACCAATCAAAGGTACCACATTTAAGGATACTCCCCCTTCTTCTAATGCCTTTAAGTACTCATCCATAGTTTCCCAAGTTAATGACAGATCATATTTTTCTAAATCAATCTGAACATCTTTTTTAGCCATCTCTGTCATCAATGGCGCGAGAGCATACCCACAATTACCAATTACTTCAGTGGTTACACCCTGCCGTATTTTCCCATGGGCCAGCCCATCTACCAACAAAGGCAAATCCGAATGACTATGTATATCTATAAACCCAGGAGAAACCACCAAACCTTTAGCATCAATCACTTGAACGGCTTTAGCATCCTCCGGAATCTTACCCATCATTACGATTTTACCATCAGAAATAGCTAGATCTGAATAAAACCATGGATTACCAGTACCATCAACAACTTTTCCATTACGTAAGATTAGATCAAACAATTGCGCCACTCCTTTCAACCAGTCTTATCTTAATCTTTACACAAAACCTGAATAAAGTCAAGAAAGGGAAATAAATGAACATAAAAAAAGACTGTTTTTTAAACAGTCCCTACTAAATGTAGAAAGTGCTATTAATGCATTCTTAAATTATACATATAAACTTTCTATTTAGCTACAGATTTTTTCGAAAGCAAACTATCTAGTTCTGAAAGATCTTTTTCTTTATTCTTATCAATCCCTATTGAAGGTAACTTATTTAATTCCTGAGCCTTAGCTACACACTTCACGAGTTTTTTTTCGATTTCAGATCTATCTTGATTTTTACTAGCAATTTCAACAGTCTTTATAAATCTTAGAATATCTTCGAAAATTATCTTGTTTTTTTCAACCTCAATTGTAAAAAAACGATTTAGCATATCTACTAAAGTTAGACCATCTTCACCGTATAATAAAATTATTTCTCTCTTGATATCCATAATGTTTTCTCTATCGTAATCAAGTGGTAGCAGTTTATCTAAATAATCTTCATCTATCCTAAGTACTAAAATTCCAAATTTTAAATCCTTTTTCTCATACCAATCATTATACCATTGAGTAATATTCTTTCGAATAAGATCATACAATAAACTTTGCTCAGTAGTAATAATTGAATTTAATATTTTTACTTTTACCCATGCTATACTCGCATATAAATTTCCAAATACTTTACTATTTTGTTTGTTTATAAATAATTCTTTACTCACAGAAACATCCAGAAACATTGCGTAAATTGGTACAATAACAAATAAACTACTTAACATATCTTTATAAGTATTAAACTTAAAACTAGGTAATATATAAAGATAAAATAGACATATAAACAAAGAAATTATTACAGAAAAAATAAATAGTTGAATACCTGGATATATAAATATTCTCTTATCTAATATATTCTTTTCAAACATTTTAGGAACCTTAAAATCATCATATTTTACAAATTTATTCTTCTTTCTCAATTCATGCCGTTCGGATTTCAATCCAAAAAAATATATTGAAAATGCTCCTAAAATAAATACAATAAATAAAAATACATATTCTTTATATTTTAAAAATACATCATATTTCATTTAACTCTTTAGCCCTATCTAAATTTATAATATCTTTTAAACAAGTACTCTTCCATAAATTTTCCTTATGCGAATAATTTGATATCTGCCGCGATGTGTACATATCAAATTTATTTAATATTGTATTCAATATTGAGATTTCCTCGTTAGAATATTCGCTATCTTTTAGTTTAATTTTAGGCGCAACAATTGTTCCCTATTCAGTATAATCTATTTTTATAATTTCGTTTTCATTTAATATTTTCAAAAAATAATCTAAATCTTCTAATACAGGTCCATAATAATCACAAATAAAATCTCCTTCGAATAATCTTTCATTATATTTCTTGTAAAACAAAAATTGAGAATAAAAAAGAAGTTTATTTAATTTTGTTTTATACAACCGCATAGAGCTATTATTAGAAAAAAATAATACTATTTTTGCAAACTGAAGAACTACCTTCTTTTGATAATTAGGTTGAGTAAGCATACTTTTCCCCCCTTTAACTCTATGAAAAAAAATAATATCCCCCATATTACTCCCTCTTTTCATATTAAATATTAGTAAGATAACTATATAAATAATATGTAGTATTATATGAAAAAAGAAGAAATGTATTCTGAGCTTGTCCTAAAAATAGTTTATCATAATATTTACCCAAATTCAAGAAATAAAAAACTCTCAAATAAACCACTGTAAACACTAACAACAAAAACATAATTTCGAAATGAAACTAACAAGCAAAAGTAAGTTCATTAATTGAATTGTAAATAAATATACAACACTACCTCCTTCCCTAAATGCATTTCATCCATATATATACCTAGTCCTACCTACTTTATTTCATTATACATCAGAACATATGTTCTAGTCAAGTTTAAACCAATTAACTTTAAAATTGGGATAAAAACTTCAGCATTTTCTATTAAGTTAACGACCTCAAAAAGAGATTTTACCTTTTCAAGAAGAAAACTCCTACCTCCACATATAAAGAGGATGATTTCTTTCTGAAAACCGCCTTCTGAGGTGTCGTTAATTAACAATGGTATAATCAAAAATAAAAACTTACATCGAACCCTCTTTCAAGGAATTGTTTTCTGCCATTTCTCTAGCTAAAGTTTTTACACTATCCACTCAACTTACTTCCCATTTTTCACACCTTGCCCCCCACCGAGCAATCAATTCTCCATCCTGAGTAAAATTAATCACCTCGCAGTGATTTGGACACCCATCACACTCAAAACTAGAAGCCTGAAAATCCATTTTCAGAGTATTAAACCCTTTAAAACTAGAGGGTTTTTCTCCCTGAAAAACCTTATCCTTGGCAAGCAACCCTGCACCTATCGCCCCCATCACATTAAAATGACGTGGAATCATAATCTCTAACCCCAGAGCATCCATAAAAGCCTGCCTTATTCCTACATTGGCAGCTACTCCACCCTGAAAGATTACAGGTTCTAAAATCTTCTTCCCTTTACCTACATTGTTTAAATAATTTCGCACTAGAGCAGCACATAACCCAGCAATAATATCTGAAGTAGCATGATCCATCTGTTGTTTATGAATCATATCTGATTCCGTGAAAACAGAACAACGACCAGCAATCCGTACTGAATTTTTAACCTGTAAAGCTAATTCACCAAACTTCTCAATGGGAATCCCCAAACGACTTGCCTGTTAATCGAGAAATGAGCCTGTACCTGCCGCACAGACAGTATTCATAGCAAAATCAGTTTCATTCCCTTTTTAACTGCTTCTATAGGTTTTCCTTGAGTACGAAGATAGAGGGAGTCAATTACCTCCCCCTTCTCATCAAGAACTGCAATATTCGTACTTCTGATCCTACAGCTACCCCCAAATAACTTCTCAACTTAAGATCACTCTCCTCTTATCCTTTTTTCTTTTACGTGAACGCACCAAATCCACAAAGGCTTCAAGACGTGTCTGAATCCCCGCCTCCCCTGAATGTTCATCAAAAAAGAGGGATAATATCGGTATGTTCTCTTTCTCGTTCACAACAGGCAAAATACTCTCAGCAACAATCTCTGGCATACAGGTAAAAGGAACTACTTGGATTGTCCCATCAAATCCCTGACGAGCATACAAGACTGCCTGTCCTATAGTCTCCTGACCATATCCTCCAATCATTGCCTCTAAATATGATGATGCTGCTTCTATGTATGGTTTACATCCATTGTTTCCCAGGTTAATGACAGATCATATTTTTCTAAATCAATCTGAACATCTTTTTTAGCCATCTCTGTCATCAATGGCGCGAGAGCATACCCACAATTACCAATTACTTCAGTGGTTATACCCTGACGTATTTTCCCATGGACCAGCCCATCTACCAACAAAGACAAATCCGAATGACTATGTATATCTATAAACCCAGGAGAAACCACCAAACCTTCAGCATCAATCACTTGAGCAGCTTCCATATCCTCAGAAATTTTACCCATCATTACGATTTTACCGTCAGAAATCGCTAGATCTGAATAAAACCATGGATTACCAGTTCCGTCGACAACTTTTCCATTACGTAAGATTAGATCAAACAATTGCTCCACTCCTTCCAACCAGTCTTATCTCGATTTTTACACAAAAACTTGATAAAGTCAAGAAAGGGAAATAAAAGAACATTAAAATACCTCTATTAGCTTAAAGTTTATTAATCACTATCTATAAAGATAGCTCCTATTTGGATAATAATTCGCCTCTTAATTTAACGTTAATTAAGAGGCCTTAGTTCTCTTGACTATCTAGTTATAATATTATTTTTATGAATAACTATAGAAAAAAATCTCCTTTTCAGGCGATCCACTATACATGAAAAAATATATATTTTGGCTTAGTTGTACCATAGATTAATTAAAACTTTTACTTGAAATTATCTATGATAGTCAAATGGAAGAGGTTTAATTACATATAATTCTTTTAAATCATTTTTTATATTCTTAATATTTACTATCTTTTTTTCTTTATTAATAATATCGATTTTTATTTCGTTATTGTTTAATTTAGTAAGAACAACCCAATCTCCATTTATATTTGTTATTACAGGAATGATGAGTTGATCAACATTATCTCCTGTAACAATATCCATTTCAAATCCTATCTGCTCAAGTATTTCAGCAATTTCGTAATTTTCAACCTCTTTCTGGGTAAAATACTTTTCCAAATATATCCCATACCACTGCATAATCTTATTTAGACAATATTTCTTTTGATCTGAGATTTTGTATCTAATAATTCTCTCATTAAAAGTTGTGTTAATAATCTCTGATTGAGGTAAGCACTGCATATTTAACAGTTCTATTTTATATAAACTATATTTCATAAGAAGTAAAATAATAATTATTGCAAATATCAAAGCAGAAATATTTATTGAAGTAAACTGAAGCTTTTTTCTCTTTGTAACTATAAATATTAGTCCAATACTAAAAAGTATAAAATATAGATAATTGAAATAAGGTACTCTAAAAGATGGTTCAAAATTAACAGTAAGATTACTTTTTAAAATATATGGTCTAAAGATGGGAGATTCAGCTTCAATATGGCCATCTCGATTTATTAATAGTGAAGGACCAGTATTACTGGCAACAACAACCGCTGAATCTTTTTCAATAGCATTAAATATTCCAAACCTTGAATGTGCTAAGGCTGCATATGTTTTTCCCATCATTCTATCATTGGTTAATAAAAAAGTAATCTGAGAGGAGGATTTTTTCTGCATAGAAAGGGCTTCCCAACAAATTAAAAATTCTAGAATACCATATTTTGTTGTAATTTGAAGAGTCTCTGTTCCAGGGTTTATATGATCCTCTGTAAATGGAACCGGAGTGTTTTTACGATATTGACAAACTTTCCCTTCAGGAGAAATTAAAAAGGCAGAATTATATTTTTTTAAATCATTATCTAAATCTAAAGCACCTATTACCAAATAAGCCTTAGTCTTTTTAGCTAAATCTACTAAATGGTCTCGATATTCTGGAATTCGAAAAATTACGCGATTTATTACTGCTTCAGGCCAAACAATAAAATCTATTTGCTGATTCAAAAATAATTTAGGGTCAAATAATGAATAAAAAAATAAATCCTGTTTATATTGACTGTGCAAAATCTCTTTGATCTCGTTTATCTGCTTATTAGGCTGTACAATCCAGACTGTTACCTTCTCTCCACTACTCATATTATTTAGAGAAATGTGACTAAAACCTGTAACTATTATACTTATTAATAGTAAAAACAGCACCAACGATCTCCATTTTTTAAAATAAAGTAATTTGAATAATGTAAAATTAATTAAAATGATTCCAAATGAGATAAAATGAACCCCAAAAACTTTACCAATAATCAAAATCAAATTTTGATTAAACTGAGTAAGATATAAAAACCAATCAAAGTTAAGAATTTTTTGACTTAAAATTGATATTGCTACCCATGAGCCAGCTATTATTATACCCGAAAATCGATACTTTAACGGAATGTTTTTACATATATAGTATATTATGAACCAGTAGCTTAGAGCCCAAATCAATAGAATTCCATACAAAGTTATTCTTAACCATATATCTATACCATCTAAAATCAAAACGAAAAATAATAAAGAAGATACAATTATTATAACAAATATCAAGATATCATTTAAACTTTCTGAACAATAAACTGCGTAAAAAAAAGGGACAAAGGCGATAAATATCAAAAAATTCAAATCAAAAGGAGCATAAGATAATGTAAATAATATAGCACTTAAAATAAATAAAAATTTAGTTTTCATTAAAGATCACCTCTAAAAAGGGCTTGTACATCTACAAGCCCTTAAAGTCGAAATAATAACTACGTTATTATTTCTTAAGTTCAACGACTTCAGAAGAAGATTTGAAATTATTGTAAATCTTCTTCCCTCACCTGTAGAGCAAAGGAAATTTGCCTTCTGAAATGTCATTAAATCATCTATATTTTTAATATATAATACTACCACTAATTGCGTTTATATAAAAGGTTAGACCACCTTTTTCCTTATATTCCCATGCGGGAGCTACATAATTTTTTGAAGCATCAAATGCCGAACTCTTATATACTAAATTAACTTCAATTATTTCAATAGGTTGTAATGATAGAACTCGTTTTAAAATATTCTCCGCATTCATACTTAATGCAGTTTTTTCATCAATTATATCAGTCAAAGAATACGTTTGTGAAGAATTAGTTTGATAATTTCTCCAAAGTCGACGATAGTATGAGATACCATTATCAGTTACTTCAATTATAATTCCATCAGATCCTGGACCACTAAATTTTATGTCTTTAAAATATTTCGCATAGTATAATATGATTAGCCCACAAAAAGTATTTTAGTCGCACTTGCATACCATATAAAGTACTGACCTCGCCA
>JAGMES010000149.1 GCA_023128035.1 Halanaerobiales bacterium
TTTACATTTCTTAATACTGCATTTATATCCTTAAAAAAGTGTTTTTTTATCCTTAAAAACTCTTCGAAAAAATTTATTTTCTTTTCTTCTGCTCTTTTTTGTTTTCTAGTGTTTCTTTTCATAATAACCCCCTCATTTGGCTATAAATCAATATAGTATGATTAGTCCATAAAAATCTGAAATTAGTTACTTTTTGTGGTCAAATCATATATATTGAAGTAAAATATTATTTGCGATGAGGCATATAATGGAACTTAATGTTAAGAGAGAAATATCTATATCTTTTAGGGTTTTATGCATTCTTTTAGCTATTTTAGGTTTAGGTTGGTTAGTCGCATCATACCTATTGGCAGAGATATCTTTATCTAACTTTACCAATGTTCTTTCCAGATTGGGAACTGAGATTTTTGGTGCGATTTTCATTGGATTTTTTTTAGGCATAATCATTGATATTTATGTAAAGCGAATAATTGGTGATACTCCAGGAGAAATGTTAAGAAAAAATAATATTAAAGAGATTTACTTTGCTAGAACAGATGCTCAAACGGAATTTAAAGAAATCATTAAAAATCCAAAGATTAAAAATGTATTTCTTATAGGGATTTCACTGCGTGATTTTTTGGGAGGAGGAGGGAAACTGCTTGGTATATGGCGGATGATTGAGAAACGATTAAGAGAAGAGGAAAAAGGAGATTTTCCTGAAAAAGATCGTTTACATGTAAAACTTCTTCTGTTAGATCCCAGATCCAGTGAGGGTAATTTTAGAAGAAATGTAGAAAAGAGTACCATTGGCCTAGAGGGTCTTGATCAAGATGTAAATTGGGGATTAAATGAAGTTTATCGACTACAAGAAGAAGTTTATAATGGTCAACAACAGGATTTTTTAGAAGTGCGTCTTTATGAACATTGTTCTTTTAGTTTTATTTTTGCTACTGATAGTGAATTATATATTGAGCAATATAGTTATCGGAATCATAAGAAGTCAAATCCTTTACCACTTATTAAGTACGAAACAGGAAATCCCCAATATCAAGAGTTATTTGACTCTGTAAATATTATTTGGGATCACGCTGAGCTGGAGAAAATATCGCCCTATTCAGTAAGTACATCAAGTGCTTTAGAGGAGGCACAAATAAAAAATATTTACAGAAGAGCTGAAAGAACATTACTCAGCCAAAGAGAACATGAGTGCATAAAATTAACAAAACCAGGTGAAGAGATAAAAATATTAGCTATAACAGGCAAGTTTTTTATTTCGCATCCTGTTTTCGAAGCACTTCGGATTAAAGCATGTCCACCAGAGAAGATTGAGCCTGTAAATATAAAATATGCTCTTTTGAACCCAATCTCACAGCAGGCTATCTTACGGGCGATTGCTGATAACTATCCAGCTACTGAAATAACAAAAGCTTTGACTGAATGGTCGTGGGAAAAACATAAAGAATCAAGGCTTTATTTGGATATTCATATGGTAATTGACGAAATTTCAAGATGGAAAGAAAAAGGTTGTTCTTTTGAAATACATTTATGTTCTGGGATAATCAGTTGTTTTTTAATTTTAACGCCAACCGCAGCATTCGTTGAACAATATTTTTATGGACGAAGTAAAAGATATGAAGAAGGTAATGTTTTGGGAGGAGAGTTTCCAGTATTTGAATATAAAATGTTAAATTCAGCAGTTGATAATACAATTGAACAAGAAGTTTTATCTTCTCATTTTAAGGTAATATGGGATGCCTATAGCATTGACGTAAAAGATTATAACAAAAATTATGAAGAGAAGGCATTTGAAGAAAGTTTGATTAAACTTCGAGCTGAAGTAAATCAAGTAAACTTTAGCAATAATAATTCGAAAACTGTTTAAGTAAAGCTAGAAACTAAGGCATGCCTCAGATTTGATTCATGAGCTTACACTTGAGTACAGAATAAGCAAACAGTTAGTGAAATTATTTCGATTATTGATTAATGAAACTTGGGTAGACTTCAATAAAAAGAGGTCTACTTTTTTAGTTTTAATAATTATGTCGAATTACGGAAAAAATTAGTAATGCAAAGTAATTTAGGTTTAGAAGGCTTTAGCTGAAATTTGACGAATAATTTATATGTAATACCTGAAAAAACTTAAATAGGATATAAACCTGTAGATTAACACCAATAAACAAAATAGTAGAATCCACTAAAGTAGATTATGAAATAGAGTACTAACGAAAGGGGTCAAAAAATGGGTAGAATAAATAAAAAGGATATTGAAATGTTATATGCATTGACACCTATACAAGAAGGGATCCTTTTTCATTATTTAGAAAATCCTGATGGAGATATATATTTTGAACAACTATGTCTTCATATATCTGGTGAAGTTGATATTAATATCTTTAAAGCAGCATGGAATTTCGTTGCGGAAACAAATGAATTATTACGCACTGTATTTAGATGGAATCAAATAGAAAAACCTATTCAAATTATTTTGAAAGATACTAAGTTAGATGTTAGGTCATATGATTTTGCTAATACATCCAATGAAAAATATGATCAATGGATAACGGAGATTTTAAGAAAAGATCGGGAGGAAAAATTTGATCTAGAGCAAGTTCCTTTTAGAGTTACATTATGTCAATTTGGCGAAGAGAAATTTGCATTAATAATCAGTCATCATCACATATTATATGATGGATGGAGTACTGGTATTATTTTAAAAGAGTTTTTTGATACATATAACAAACTAGCGAAGAATGAAGAGTTTGTAAAATTAAAGAAAAATAAATACTCAAGTTTTATCAAATGGTTGAAGAATCAAGATTATAAACAAAATGAAACTTATTGGAAAGAATATTTAGATAATATAACTGTTCAACCTTTTCTTCCAGTAAAGTGCTCACGTAAAAAAGAGGAGAGAGCTACAGAAATTACACAATATAAATTTTCTTTTACAGAAGATTTGACCAATGAGATAGAAAATTTTGTAAAGGAACAAAGTACTACTCTGGCAACTTTGTTATACAGTGGTTGGGGAATATTATTACAGCGTTATAATAATATGAAAGATGTCATGTTTGGTACCACTGTTTCTGGAAGAAATGCTGATATTAATAACATAGAAGATATAGTAGGGTTGTTTATAAATACTTTACCTTTAAGAATAAATACAAATGCTAATAATACAGTTCTTGATTTATTAGATGATGTTAATCAATCTTTAAAGGAAAGAAAAAAGTTTGAGTCTACATCTTTGGTTGATATCAAGAGATATTGCGAAATCAATACTAGAGAAAATCTATTTGATTCAATTGTTGTTTTAGAAAATTATCCAATTGATAAAATTATAAAAGATGAAAATAATATAGTGTCATTCTTATCATATTCTATCTTTGAAGCGACAAACTTTGATTTGACAGTAAGTATTACTACTCATGATAAGATTGAGGTTACTTTTATATATAATAATTCGTTATTTACAGATGAAACTATTACGAGAATCGCAAAGCATTATGAAATAATTATTAATAAAATGATATCTGATTATAATAGCAAGATTGATGATATAGATATTTTGACAAATCAAGAGAGAGAACAGTTTTTGTTTGAATTTAATAATACCAGATCTGATTATCCTAAAGACAAAACGATTCATGAGTTGTTCGAAGAACAGGTCGAAAAAAATACTAATAATGTAGCTGTCATATATGATGGAATGTCAATTACATATAAAGAATTAAATGAAAAAGCTAATCAATTAGCAAGGGTTTTAAGAGAAAGTGGAGTTAAACCCGATACTTTTGTCGGGATTATGGTTGAACGCTCAATTGAGATGATGCTAGGAATTTTAGCAATATTAAAAAGTGGAGGAGCTTATGTACCGATTGATCCTCATTATCCGGCTCCGAGAATAAAATATATGCTTGATGATAGTAAAGCAAAGATATTACTTACACAAGAACGATTCTTAACTAAGATTAAAGAAGAATATAATGTTTTGAATTTGGAAGATAGAAGTTTATATACTGGTGACACAACAAATTTGGATAGAGTAAATACCTCCAAAGATTTAGCTTACTTAATCTATACATCTGGTTCAACAGGAAGACCCAAAGGTGTAATGATAGAACATCATTCGGTACTCAATAGATTAAAATGGCAAGAGAAAAGATATCCTTTAAATAAAAATGATGTGATACTACAGAAAACACCTTATACATTTGATGTATCAGTCTGGGAATTGTTTTTATGGGCAATTGCAGGTGTTAAAGTTTGTTTTTTGATTACTGAAGGAGAGAAAGATCCTGTGGTTATTGTTGATACCATAGAAAGAGAACAAATTACCAGAATACATTTTGTGCCATCAATGTTAAATGTATTTTTAGAATATGTTGAGAGTGAAGGTGTTTTTGAAAAAATAAAAAGTTTAGAGCATGTTTTTGCCAGTGGTGAAGAACTAAAGGTTCAACATGTAGAAAAGTTTAATCAACTTTTGTACAAAAAGAATGGAATAAAATTGACAGATTTATATGGGCCGACAGAGGCGACTGTTGAAGTATCTTATTTTGATTGTTACTTAGAGGAAAGCTATGAGGTAATTCCAATTGGAAAACCGATTAACAATACTAATTTATTGATTTTAGATAATAAGCAACGATTAGTACCCATTGGGGTAGCGGGTGAATTGTGTATTTCTGGAGTGGGATTGGCTAGAGGCTATTTACACCGTCCTGAATTGACAGAAGAAAAATTTATAGCCCATCCTTTTAATGAAGGCGAACGGTTGTATCGAACTGGAGATTTGGCTAGATGGCTTGCTGATGGAAATATTGAGTTTTTAGGTAGATTGGATTACCAAGTTAAAATCAGGGGATATAGAATAGAATTGGGCGAGATCCAGAGTAGATTAATGGAATTAGCTCAGATCAAAGATGCAGTTGTGATCGATCGAACTGATAAAAATGGTGTGAAATATTTATGTGCATATGTTGTAGCAAGCGACAATATTGATGACTCTGAAATGAGAACTCAATTATCTCACAATTTACCTGAATATATGGTACCATCCTATTTTGTTCAGTTAGAAAAGATGCCGTTAAACCCCAACGGTAAAATAGATAGAAAAGCTTTACCTGATATTGAAGTTAATGTGGAAGAAAAATATGCTGGCCCGAGAAATGAAGTCGAAGAAAAGTTAGTTGAGATTTGGGCAAAAATTTTAGATTTTGATAAAGATAAAATAGGGATTGATGCAAGCTTTTTAGAATTAGGTGGACATTCTTTAAAAGCGATTAGACTGGTCTCGAAGATGCATAAAGTATTTGATGTAAAAATTCCAATGGCTGATATTTTTAAATTATCAACGATTAGAGGGTTGAGAGATTATATTGATAAAGCTAAAGAAGATAAATATTTCTCTATTGAAGTAGCAGAGAAAAAGGACAATTATCAATTATCCTCAGCTCAAAAAAGAATCTATGTATTGCAGCAGATGGAAGTTGACAATACAAGCTACAATATGCCTTCAATGGTAGAATTAGAGGGAGAAATTGATATAGAAAAGTTTAAGCAAGCTTTTAATAGTTTAATTCAAAGGCAAGAAAATTTGAGATTATCATTTGAACTCATTGATGGTGAGCCAGTCCAAAAAGTTCATGCAAATGTAGAGTTTGAAATAGAGTATTATGAATCTGGAGAAGATGTAGAAGTAATTATTGAAAAGTTTATTAGATCGTTTGATTTAGCATATCCTCCATTATTTAGAGTAGGTCTGATCAAAAAAGATGATACCCATCATCTACTGATGATTGATATGCATCATATTATCTCTGATGGTGTGTCCATGGGGATATTGCAAAAAGAATTTATGGCTACATATGAAGGAAAGGATCTGCCTGATTTAAGAGTTCAATACAAGGATTTTTCTGAATGGCAGATAAAGAAGCGGGAAAGTGAAGAGATTAAAAATCAGGAAGAGTTTTGGGTAAATGAGTTTGCTGATGATATACCTATACTGAATTTGCCATCTGATTATCTGCGCCCTACTCATCAGAGTTTTGCAGGTAACAGTATACATTTTGAGCTCACTAAAGAGGAAACTGGATTATTAAAAGAGATAGCATTGAAAGAAGAGACTACATTATTTATGGTATTACTTGCTTCCTTTAATCTTTTTTTAGCAAAAATCAGTGGTCAAGAAGATATCGTCATTGGAACGCCTGTCGCTGGTCGCAGACATACAGATCTTGATAATATTATTGGTATGTTTGTTAATACACTGGCGATTAGAAACTATCCAGTAGGTAACAAATCTTTTAGAGAATTTTTAAAAGAAGTAACTAAGAGGACATTTGAGATACTTGAAAATCAGGATTATCAGTTTGAAGATCTGGTAGACAAAGTTGTAAAAGATCGAGATGTTAGTCGAAATCCTCTCTTTGATGTAATGTTTGTATTACAGAATATGGACATTCCTGAATTAGAGATTACTGGATTAAAGCTCAAACCTTATGAGTATGACAATAAAATATCAAAGTTTGATCTGGGCTTATATGGAATAGAGGTTGAAGATCAGATTTTGTTTACTCTTGAATACTGCACAAAACTTTTTAAGGGAGAGACAATTGAAAGATTTAAGGGATATTTTAGAAAAGTAATCATTGATATTATAAAAAATACTGATATAAAATTGTCAGATTTAGAATTGATCACTGAAGAAGAGAAAAGAAAGATATTGTTCGAATTTAATGATACAAGGGCCAGCTACCCAAATCAATGCGTATTCCACCAATTATTCGAAGAACAGGTCAATCAAACTCCTAATAAGCTGGCAGTGGTTTATAAAGACCAACAGATAACATATCAAGAATTAGATCAGAAGGCCAATCGTCTTGCTAGAAAATTGCGTGCTAATGGAGTTAAAAACAATTCAATCGTTGGAATTATTATTGATCCTTCGATAGAGATGATTCTAGGAATCCTAGGGATCATCAAAGCTGGCGGAGCATATTTATCGATTGCTCCTGAAAACCCAGATGAACGTATTAAGTATCTACTTGATGATAGCAATTTACATATAGTACTAACTCAGACTGATTTAAAAATGAGATTAGAAAATGTGAAGTTCAGTGCAGAAGTCTTTGATCTTTTTGATGATGATATTTTTGACGAAGAATCTGAGCGGTTAGAGAATATTAATCAACCTAATGACTTAGCTTATGTTATTTATACATCAGGTTCAACTGGAAAACCAAAGGGAGTCATGATAGAACATAAATCTTTGATTAACTTATGTTACTGGCATAATACTTATCATGGCGTAACAGAATCTGATCGAGTAGCCAAATATGCAGGTTTCGGATTTGATGCTTCGATTATGGAGACATTTCCATATTTGATTAAAGGAGCTTGTATCTATGTGTTGGAAAAAGATATCAAATTAGATATCAACAAATTAAATCAATATTATGAAGAAAATCAGATCACAATTGGCTTTTTACCAACAAAAATTTGTGAACAATTCATGCACCTTGAGAATCATTCACTAAGAATAATGATCACAGGTGGCGAAAAATTAACTGATTTCAGTCAGAATGATTATAGGGTAGTTGACTACTATGGCCCTACAGAAAATACTGTTGTGACGACAGCTTTCACAGTAGATAAGAAATACAAGAATATTCCAATTGGTAAACCGGTCTTTAACAATCAAATATATATTGTGGACAAACATGGTCATTTACAGCCTATAGGTATCCCCGGGGAACTTTGTGTATCTGGTGATGGTTTAGCAAGGGGATATTTGAATCGTTCGGAATTGACGGCAGAAAAATTTGTATGCAATGTGATCCTTGATGATCCAATTGGTAGTCTTGTTAGTGATGAATCTGCGGAGAGGATGTATTTGACTGGAGATCTGGCCCGTTGGTTACCAGATGGGAATATAGAATTTTTGGGAAGAAAGGATCGTCAGGTAAAGATAAGAGGATGTAGAATTGAACTTGGAGAGATCGAAAATCAACTTAAAGAGATTGATTCTATCAAAGAAGCGATAGTTATTGATCAGAATAGTAGTAATAATGAAAAATATCTTGCAGCTTACATAGTCACAGATGAAGAGATTGATGAGTCACATATCAGGCAAACTCTTTTAAAGGAATTACCAGATTATATGATTCCAGCATGCTTTGTGCGATTGGATGCTATACCTTTTACGCCAAATGGAAAAGTAGATCGTAAGGCTTTGCCAATACCAGAATTTAGTTCAAAAGAAGAGTTTGTAGCACCTAGAGGTGAACTAGAAGAACGGATTGCACGAATTTGGGCAGATGTTTTGGGGTTGGACAGAGTAGGGGTAAATGATAATTTCTTTAATCTTGGGGGTCATTCTTTGAAGGCTGTTAGTTTACTAGCTCAAATAAAGAAAGAAGTAGAAGTAGAGATTCCTTTAAAGGAATTATTTAGTAGCCCTACAATAGAGGGAATTGTTAATTATATTAGTGAAGCATCGAGAACTAAACATATTTCAATAGAACCTATTGAAAAGCAAGATTATTATTCTTTATCACCTGCTCAAAGGAGATTATATATCATAAATGAGCTTGAAGGCCCAAATACTGTCTATAATTTACCAGGAACGATGTTGATTGAAGGAAAACTTGATCTTAATCGTTTTGAGGATATCTTTAACGCATTGATTAAAAGACATGAGAGTTTAAGAACATCTTTTACCACTAAAAATGGTGAACCAGTACAAATTATTAATGAAACTGTTCAATTAAAAGTGAAGTATTTTAAGGAAAAAGAAAGTGATGTTACTCGTTTAGTAGAAGAATTTATTCAACCATTTGATATAACCAAGGTACCATTATTAAGGGTTGGACTGATTGAGATTGAGAAAGAAAAATATGTAATGATGTTCGATATGCATCATATGGTCTCTGACGGCGTATCCATGCAGATAATTGTTCGAGAGTTTATCCAATTATATCAAGGAAATAAACTATCTGAGTTAAGAATTCAATATAAAGATTTTTCTGACTGGCAAAATGATGAATTTGAAAGTGATGAATTGAAAAAGCAGGAAGAGTATTGGTTAAGTCAATTTAAAGGCAAAAAGATCCCAATTTTAAATATGCCAACAGATTATCCACGCCCTTTTCGCCAAAACTTTGCTGGAGAAAGTATTGAACTCATCTTAGATGAAGATTTAAGTAATGAACTATTTTTGCTCACAACTAATACAGAAACAACATTGTTTATGGTATTGTTAGCAGCATATAATATTTTCCTAGCTAAATATGCCAATCAAGAAGATATCATAGTAGGTACTCCGATTGCTGGAAGACAGCATGCTGATCTGGAAAATATAATTGGTATGTTCGTAAATACTTTGGCGCTAAGAAATAAACCTACAGGTGATAAGAGTTTCATCGAATTTTTACAGGAAGTTAAAGAAAATGCACTAAATGCTTACCAAAGTCAGGATTATCAGTTTGACCAGTTAGTCTGGAAACTGGGTATTGAGAGAGATCCAGGTAGGAATCCTCTTTTTGATGCAATGATTGTGTCACGCGATAAAGATATTCAACAGGAGTTTGCTGATTTAAAGATATCGTCTTATGAATTTGACTACAAAATTGCACATTTTGATTTGCTGTTGGAAGTTAGTGAGATTGGGAAGAGAGTTGGTTTGATTTTAGAATATGCAACTGCTTTGTTTAAGAGATCGACAGCGGAGAAAATGCTAGAACGGTTTGTGAAGATATTGAAGCAGATTGTGGAAGAACCGGAGAAAAAGATTAGGGATATAACGGTTTATCATGAATTATTGGAGGCGAAGTCGGGGTTAGTTGAGGATGATGAGGGGGATTTTGGGTTTTAGGGGTTTGTTAGATAGTTGACGGCGTGTTTAAAAAAGTATCTTATAAAAGTTAGGTTTCACGGGATTAGTTGTTTAAGGGGCTTGATACAAGCGAAAATTTCTACTTTGAGAAAATTGTTTGTCCACCTTATGTGAATTTTGAAATTTTCAATAAGTAGCTAAAATTAAGACTTGAATTTAATATCATAGAATCATTCAACACATGAATATAGGATAATATTTTTTAGTTCCATCTATGATAAAAATAAATATTAGTGAAATTAAATGATGTAGGACATTAAAATCTATTATAAATGGCTGTGAATGGAATCTTTACTAAGACTGTAAAATCAAAAGGAGTGTTTAAATATGGAGAAAAAAATAACTTTAGAAACGCCAAAAACTATCTGGAGTAAGCCTGTAGAATTAAAAACTGATTTTTTAAAGGGTCTTGGTAATGTAGTGAAAGATATGTTATTAAAAAATTATACTGATGTTCCAGCAGATGCTTTAGAAGTAATTTCTGGTGTGGAACTAAAAGATGACTTGGAAGGAATGGGTTGGATTCTAATCAGTCGAGCCTTTATCGATGCTATACTTAATTTCTGGACAGTCAAAAGTTCTTTGGA
>JAGMES010000015.1 GCA_023128035.1 Halanaerobiales bacterium
TATTAAATGTTTAAATATTTCAACGTATAAATTCACTTGGAGAGATTCAAACATCACGTTTTGGTTTAAAGGACAAAAGAAAGAGATAGAAAATGTTTTATCACAAACTCATTTAAACTTTTAGGTATTTAATTAAAAAATGAAACATCAGATAATTTGTGGTGATTGTATAAAGGAATTAGAGAAAATACCAGACCAATATGTGGATTTGATATTTGTAGATCCTCCTTATAACATAGCTAAGAATTATGGTACCTATAAGGATAATTTAGCATTAGAAGAATATTATGACTGGTGTGAAAAGTGGCTTTCAGAATGTGTGAGAATTCTCAAGATAACAGGTTCCATATCCGTAATGAATTATCCTGAACATTTAGCTTATTTTAAAACATTTCTTGACAAAAAAGCAACATTTATTAATTGGATAACTTGGATAAGGAATGATAATCAACCTTATCAAAAGAAAAGGAAGTTTAAAAAGAATCATCAGGATATACTATTTTATGTTAAAGATAAAGAAAAGTATTATTTTAATTGGCGAGCAGTGGCGAGAAGAGCGATATGGTATAAAGATAAAAGAGTCAAAGACTTAGCGGGACAGCCAGATACGTGGGCAGACATAACTTACGTGAAAGGAAATTCAAAGGAGAAAATTAAAACAAAGAATCAATTACCAATAAAATTATTAGAGAGAATAATTAATAGTACCTCGCAGGAAAATGATATAATTTTTGATTGTTTCCTTGGATCCGGAACAACTATAATAGCAGCAGAAAGATTAAATAGGAATAGTATAGGAATCGAGATCTCAAAGGATTATTGTAAATTAGTATATGAAAGATTGAAAGAAGAGATAGTGCAGACAGGATTTGAAAGAGAAATATCTAAGATAGAAAAAATAGGATTTTAAAAAAGAAAATGGAAATAATATTGTTAGATAGGGGAGAAGGTAAAACACTTAAATTATTGGAGCGAGCAGCAAATTGGAATGGATATATTGTGTGTCATACGAAAGTAGAAGCTTATAGAATCCAGAAAGTAGCAAGAGCAAATGGAATAGAAATAAATTTTCCTTTAACATTTAATGAATTTTTAGAAAAACAATATTTGGGAAAGGAAATAAAGTGTTTTCACATTGATAATGCTGATATTTTATTACAAGCATTGACTAACGTACCAATTAAAACTATAAGTATGACAGAGAAGGGGGATAAAAACTTATTCTGAAAATAAATAATTATAATTTATGTAAGGAGAATTAAAAAAATGATTGCACCAGTTAGTAGATTAACTAAAAAGGAGATTACTTGGTTAGCAAATCATAGATGTAAACACGGTCATACGTACCTAGAGCATTATAATTGTTATCTCGAAGAAAATCCAAAAGGATTTAAAATGGGTTTCTTTGATATAGAAACAAGTGGGCTCAAAGCAGATTTTGGTTTGATGTATTGTTATTGTATTAAAGAACATGGGAAGAAAGAGATAATAGGAAGGACTATAACTCAAGAGGAGTTAAGAAGTGACGAATTGGATAAGGGAGTAGTAGAAAATTGCATTAAAGATATGTCTAAGTTTGATGTGTTAGTTACTCATTACGGATGTGTAACACCGGGTCATCGTGTTCTTACAGCAAATTTAGAATGGAAACCGGTTGAAAATTTAGAAATAGGTGAAAAGCTATTAACTTTCAATGAGGAACCAAAACGAGATAGTAATTATAGATGTTATGAGGAAGGAACTGTTTTAGAGAATAGAAGGTTTACTGCGGAAGCGTATGAAGTGGAATTGTCGGATGGTCGAAAATTAGTATCCACTCCGGATCATTTATGGTTGACAGAAAGTGGATGGGTACGAACTGATAGATTAAAAGCAATTAATGTGGAAAAACAATCTAACTATTCTACAAAAATAAAGCAATTCTTACCGGTTTGGAAAACAAGAGATTCATATGAAGCGGGTTGGTTAAGTGGTTTTTTTGATGGAGAAGGTTCTCTTTCTAAATTTGAAAGAAGTGATAAAAAGGGAGATTATCGCATATCAATAATTGCTTCTCAAAATACAAACATAGCGTTAGAAACAGCATTTCAATATCTAAATAAGGAAGGATTTAAATATGGCGTGCATTGGAATTATGATAAACATAATGAACATACAAAGGAAGGGAGTGAGTGTAATCAAATTGTATTATCTAAAACTATTTCGGAAATGTTAACATTCCTTGGTGCTGTTCGTCCAAAGAGGCTTTTGGATAAATTCAATGCCAAAATGCTGGAGGATTTTACACTTCAATCAAGACCAAGTCAAAAGTTTGCAATTAAAAGTGTTAAGCATGTAGGACAAAGAGAATTTATTGGATTGGGGACTACAAGTAAAACGTATTTTGTGGAAGGCTTCGGTGCTCATAACACAAGATTTGATATTCCATTTGTTAGATCAAGGGCGTTACATTGGAAGATTCCCTTCCCAGCTTTCGGGGCTATAAATCATAAGGATACTTACTATATGTGCAGACGATTGTTGTGTATTACACGAAATAGATTAGAAACTGCATGTCAAGCTGTTCTTGGAGTAACTAAAAAGACACATATGAATCCTGATATTTGGGTACGGGCTTTACAAGGAAAGACAGATGCGTTAGAATTTATTTATGATCATTGTGAGCGGGATGTAGAAGATTTAGAAGATTTATATCTTGCTTTATTAGGTTTTGTGAAGGATACATCAAAAAGTATTTAGGATAATAATTATATAATATTGAATTAAAAAAAAGGAAATAATTAAATGAAGAAGGAAAAAGAAGTAGAAGAGAAGAAAGTAGTTGAAGAAGCAATTAAAACTGAGGAGGATTCAGAAAAACGAAGAGAAGTATTAATTTTTCATAAAGACAACAAAGGTAATTATGTATCAAGATTACCAAACAACAAGATAGTTTTACACCATAGAAAGGATAGTGTTCAAGAAATCATAGAAGGATTAGAATATGAATGTATTTTAGAAGAGAAAACACATTGGGCTTTTGCGTGGATAGCAGGTATTAGATATTATCCTAGAGTTATACTTAAGGATGATTTTACTTGTATTAGTATGGAGAACAGTAAGAAAAGAGAACTGTTCCCAGATATTCTATCTGCTATTAAAGCACTAAAAAAGAAAACAAACAGTCGTTATATCTTAGTTATAACTCCCGAAGGGGAAACAACTGGGAAATGGTAAATCTAAAAATCGTATATTTTGAGTTTATTTATAAGGGGGAGTTTTAAAAAAAAATGATGAACTTAAAAGATTTCGAAGGATTATCTATGAGTCTATATGACGCATTAAGACTTTCTGAAATGAGAAAAGGTATCTTTCATTATAGAGGAGAAATAGACGGATGTGAAACAGAAGATTTTCTATTAGAAATAGCTCACGTTCGAGAATCTCCCTCGGATTATCCGGAGATTACAATAAGAATATCATCAAATGGAGGAAGTGTTTATAACGCTTTTAGTTTATACGATGTTTTACGAGAATTATCACAACAGGGAGTTCATGTTAGAATGGTAGTTGAGGGATTAGCAGCAAGTGCCGCTGCAATGATATTTCTACAGGGTGCTGACGAAAGAATCGCATTACCTACTTCCTCCTTTTTATTACATGAAGTGAGTAGATGGGTTTCTTCCTTCTCAGAAAAAAGTTCAGCATTAGAGGATGAAATGGAGGCATTGAAAAGGATTACAGAAAAGATAATTGATATTCTTTCTGAACGTTGTAACAAATCACGAGATGAAGTCCGAAAAGTAATAGAAAGAAAAGAAACATGGCTATCAGCGAAAGAAGCTTTGGAATGGAATCTCATTGATAAAATTAGTGGTAAAGAGAATGAAAAAGAATGAGGAGAAGGAAGAAATAGATATTGCAAAATATAACATAAGTAAATTACAACATACTATACCAAGAAGCTCTAATGAGAATGTAGTCCTTAAAAATTTAGGGCTGTCTTCTTTTTCGAGAATTGAAGCTATGGATATTCTACTTGAAATATTAAATGTGAAAATTATGGTTTTAGAGAAGGAAAAATGAAGAAAGAAATAATACCTTTATGGGAAGAGGATAAGTATGATATAGAGTATCTCGTAGATAAATCATGTAGAGAGGGATTAACTGCTGAAGAAGAAGAAGAATTGGATGCATTAATGAAAGCAAATAAAATGAGATGAATTAAATGGATAAAGTAAGAATTGGCATTTCTGGAATGGGTAGAATAGGAAGACAGGTACTCAGAATGGCGGTTAATAATTCTTCTATAGAAGTAGTGGTGATTAATGATATTGGAAAAATGATTGCTATTGAACATCTCGTAAAATACGATTCAGTTCATGGTAAAGCAAATTTTGATGTTTCACACACGATTGATTCATTGATAATAAATGGACAAGAAGTTAAATATACTTCAGAACCTAATCCCGAAGAATTGTGTTGGGGTAAAGAAGACGTTGACATAGTTATAGAATCTACAGGACTCTTCACTTCATTTGTTGATGCTACTAAACATCTGAGTGCGGGAGCAGGACACGTTTTAGTTACTGGTCCCTCCAAAGATATTAAAATGATAGTGCTTGGCGTTAATGAATCTGATTACCATATAGATGAAGACTTTATTATTTCACTTGCTAGTTGTACTACTAATTGCTTAGCTCCAATTGTTAAAGCGCTTAATAATTACTATGGAATTGAACATGCATTTATGACAACAATTCATTCTTACACAAACGATCAAAGAATTTTAGATGTTTATCATCCTGATTTACGGAGAGCAAGAGCAGGTGCAATAAATATGATTCCCACTTCTACCGGAGCAGCAAAGGCGATAGGAAAAATAATCCCATCATTAGAAGGCAAAATAGACGGTATGTCTGTGAGAGTACCAATTATGGATGTTTCGTTAATAGATTTGGTTGTCAAACTAAAAGTAAGGAAGGTTACTCCAACAGAAATAAATAATAAACTTGTATTAGCAAAAATGGATATAGGTTTGGATATATTAGATGTGAATTGGGATCCGCTTACTTCCTCCGATTATATAGGTAATACACATTCTGCAATAATAGATGCATTAAGCACCCAAGTATTAAATAACAATTTTGTGAAGATATTAGCTTGGTATGACAATGAAATCGCTTATTCTCAAAGAGTTATAGATATGATTCTTAAAATTGGAGGAAGATAGGAAATGGATAAAATATATTATATTCAATTAAAAATAAGGGGAGAGAACGAAGCCGAAACCAAGAAAACCCTCACAAATTTATGTGCTTCCATCAGTCACAATGAAGAGATTATCAGGTATGATGTAAAAGAAATTAAAGCGTGGGATTGGTATGGGGAATATAGAAAAGAGAGTGAAGTTTTCTAAATTAGACGATACATACTTAACACCAATTAAATATTTAAATAAAAGTGAATGAAATGGAAACTTTATTAGAATTATTGGAAAGAATAAAATATTATGCTGAATGGGATGAAGGTGATTCAAGACTTAGCTTAGTTCTCAATCTTGATGAAATTTATGGATTAGTAATTGATGTTATTGAAATATTAAATAAAAAATCAACGTTAGTGGGAAAGGAAAATGGGAAAAAGAATCATTAAAGAAAAGATAAATGAGATTTCAGTGAATGTTTGTGATCTCTGTTTATGCGATCTTGAACCGAATCCACCAGCTAATCTTACTGAAGATGGTTATCCAATTTGTTGGGGGTTTACTTTACAATTAAAGCAATGGTATTATACAAAGGATGAATTGATTAAAGATTTCCTTAAGGAAAATCCACAATTTATTGATAATAGTAATGATTCTCCTTTTCATAAAAGTATTGAATTATCTTTGTGTCCAAGATGTGCAAAGAAAATTATTCAACTTATAGAATGTGGGAAGAGTAATGAAAATGAAATATGAATATAAGATTATAGACATATACAGTGCCACTCATGATTTTGAATTAGAAAGAAAAATCAATGAATTAGCAAAAGAAGGATGGAAATTAAAATTAATCCATCCTGTTACTAAAGCTTCTAATTATGATAGAGAATTGATTTTTGAACGAGAAATAATAGAATCAGGACGATAAGATGATGTCAGAATTAAAATGTTTTATATTATATTATATATTCTGGTTGTCATGTGCTATTCTTGGTGGTTATTTCTTAGGTTCACTTTTTCCTGAAGAGAGTCTTGAAGCATTCATAGGAACTATGATAGGGGTTATAGTATTTGGATTACTTGGTGCGTTATTATTTATTAGTATTTTGATAGAGATTGATAAAATTTCCTAAGAGAGGGTAGAAATGAAAATAGAAGAAGTTATTAAATATCCAAAATTAAGCTATTCTTTGGGGTTGTATCCCGATCAAAGAGTAGTTCTCGGTAAGCTATTATTTTGGACAGAAAAGGTTGACGGATCGAATTGCAGATGTTTCATTAATGAAAAAGAAGAAATACAATTTGGTAGTCGGAATTTATTGATAGCAGGAAAAGGACTGTTGGAATCAATACAGGATTCTGGATACGTTTCAACTCTAAAAGAATGTTTAGTTGAATCTAAGGAGAAATGGAACTCTAACTTAATAATTTTCTTTGAGATTTTACAAAAGGGAAAATCTCCAACCCGTACAGAGTTTCACGATAAAAGTGATATTAGAGTATTTGATATTTATTCCTTAGAGGTAGGATGGCTGAATTATACTAAAGTTCATCAGATTTGTTATCAATATAAATTACCAATAGTAGATTTGTGGGGAATTTCAAATCATGTTTCGTTGAAGACATTAAATAAATTTGAAGCAAATATGCTTAGGCTTGCTAAAAAGAAAGGAAGGGAAGGAGTCGTCGCTAAACATTATCATGGATTTGAAAGTTTGTTTTTTAAATGCCGTCTTGATGTTCCACAGTTAGATAGGGTTAAAATATATAAAGAAGACGGAAGAATAGAACTTCCTTCATTACCGAAAGCAGAAGTGATGAATGAGGTTCAAAAAGTATTAGATGATATAGGAATTGATAAATTTAAAGATGTAAAAATAACCATGCCATTAATTGCCCAATATGTTAGTAGGGAAAGTAGATTACGATTATGTAGTAATCCTAAAAACTTATATTCATATTATCTTGAAAGATTAGAATATCTTGAAAATGAAAATTAAATATCCTGATGATATTATAAATACGATTATCAATGGTGATAGCTTAGAAATAATCCAAAACATTCCTGATGATTCGATTGATTTCATATTTACTGATCCACCATATAACGTTGGGAAAGTATATGACAAATATGGAGACAACTTAAACAATACCGAATATTTAAATTGGAGCTTGAAATGGTTTTCGGAATGTAATAGAATTTCCAAATGTATTGTTTTTACTCCCGGTATTTATAATCTTAAGATGTGGATAAATATTAAAGAACCATTATGGATATTGGCATGGATTCTGAAAAACGGAATGAGTCGTAATAGATTACGGGGATTTATTAATTGGGAACCTGTATTAGTATATGGAAAAATCAAGAAACGGATATTCCAAGATATATATTATGCACCATTAACCAATCAAAAAAATATTGGTACTCATCCTTCTCCCAAACCATTAAGACTATTTTATGATTTGATAAAAGATTTCACAGAGGAAGGTGATATAGTTTTGGATCCTTTTGTAGGAGCCGGTACTTCTGTGGTAGCTGCTAAATCATTGAAGAGGGAATTTATAGGAATAGATATTAGTAAAACGTATTGTGAAACAACAGAAAAACGATTAAGAAATACTAAATTATCTAAGTCAATAACAAATTGGATTGAGTCTTAGTCTATCTAATAATTCGTATTTAAACTAATCCTATGCAATTATATGTAATTTAAAAGAGGAATAAAGAGAAATATGAAAGATATTTGTGTGGAAATTATATTCTGATAGTAAAGTATGGAAAATGATAATGGGAAAGAAAGGGGATAATGCACCTATCTATCCGATAGGTAAATGATTGAAAATGGTAGAGGAAATGAATCTAAAAGGAAAGGGAATATTAGAGAATATAAAAAAGAGGAAAGATAAGTTTGAATATCTCTCAAATCGTATTCTTACTATTAATGAGATGAAAGAAGAGGAATTGGAATGTATTATTATATTTCTAAGAAAAACAGAATTTATAGAATTGATTAAACTAATTGGGGAAGTAAGAATGATTCACCTAAGCATTTGGCATGATATGGAAGATCCTAATTGGATGGAAATTTTATTGAATGTATTTACAAAAAGAGATATAGAGGATTTTAGTGACTATGATGATTGGGATGAATACATTACTTCTATTAGAGATAACATAAGAAACATTAATCCCGATTTGTATGATGTAATTACGGTGGACATAACTGGATAGGTGAGGATAAAAATGGATGAAATGGATTTAGATGAAATATTTGATAACTTACGGAAGACTCTTCTCGCTAAGAATCACGACTATGGCAATAGTTTTTCTCATTTATATGAAGAATATGGATTAATAAGTTATATTATAAGAATTGATGATAAAATATCAAGATTAAAAACTTTAACTTCTAATGATAATTTGGTAAAAGATGAATCAATTAAAGATACACTTACAGATATTGCTGGTTATACAATTTTAGCATTATTAGAATTAGAAAAGTAAGGAGAAGAAAATATGAGCACAAAGATATATACAGCATATAGATTCCCCAAAGAATTGGGATTATTTAATGTGATGTCTAAGATTTATGAAGATGGATTAGAAGTAGTAATTCAACGGATGCGGAAATACTATAACATATTAATAATAGAACAAGGGAAAACAATAGATGAAGCACATGAAGTAATTATTAAATATTATAAAGAAGCAGTTGTTTCTTCTGAAAGGAATCCACTTAATTTTGATATGAAAATTGGAATACATGAATATGAAGAATATTATTATATAATTCCTTATGGTGAAATGGATTATGAGCAATGGGATTTTCTTGATGATAATTTACAATTAGAGGATTTTGCTTATTGGAATAATACTGACAAACCAAAAGAAATAACCAATGATGAATGGGATGAGCGAGAACGAATATGGAATGCTATGTTTGATACGAAATGGATAGAAAAACAATTGATTCTTGTGATTAGTGAATATGATGATTTTTGGAGAATAAGTCCTTGGTTAGATTTAAAAAGAGAAGAATATAAAAAAGAGAAAGAGAAAAATAATGTTTGAGAAAGAAGATAACATATTCATCAAAAAAATAAATAGTAACATACTACGAGCAAATAAAGCAATTGGATTATCTAAAATAGAATATCTAAATAAGGTAATAAAAGCATCTGTATTCTTATCAATAGCATTATACATTAGAAAGGATTACACTCATAGCATTGAATATATTAACACTGCGGAAAATGCTGGTAATGAGATAATAATTATAATTAAGCAAATGAAAGAACGTGTTCTGAAGGAGAAAAAAGATAAAAGATGAAAACGTTAAGTGTTAAGGAAATAGAAGAGGCTTTTGATGAAGTACACAACACAGGATTTGCAATGGCAAAACGTAAATTTATGGATGCAGTAAGGGAGAAGGCTAAAAATACTATAATTGCTGAATTAAATTTTTTGGGAATGCATAAATTAATTGAAGTTCCTGAAAATTTACCATCAGAATATCGAATTATTTTGCCGGGTCATAATTTTGGATTAGATGATGAATGTAATAATGTTCGCACTGATAAAAGTATTACTCTTATGTTCAGGAGAGGTACTCAAAAATATGATAGGAGTAAATATCAATATGAATATTATAATTTTGAGTAGTGATTTATATGAAGTATGATACAAAAGAGGAAATGATGTGAAAACTGATTTTAAGATAGAATCTCGTTGTAATAATGGAATTCAAGAATTAAGTGAATATTTAACGCTTGAGAAAGAAGTTGGGTGGGAAGCGCTTCAATTAGATTATGATAATAGTGGAAAGGCATATTGGATATACTTCAAGAAAATACATTTTGAGGATAAGAAAGCTGATAATGTTTTATCAGAAAAAGACATTCGATATGAAGGGGAACTACAGCGTAAATCAAATAATAGAGCAGGATTTGATATTGTTCAACATGAAGAACTCTTGATTCCATCAAGGCAAATTACTAAAATAAAAACTAACATAAGATTCTCGAATGGAATAGGAAATAATTTTGCTTTAGTAACTTTACGAAGTTTTTATCAAGATTCACGTTTATTGATGCCAAGTGTAGGAATTTTAGATTCTGATTATACAGATTATCTATTCATAACAGTTTTTAACTCAAGTTATTGCTCTCTTAAAATTAATAAGGGTGAACGATTGGCTCAGTTGGTATTTATTAAAAATAATGATATTGAATTAATAAGGAGAGTAGAAAAATGAAAAACGAGAATAAAGTTGATGAAGGGGATATGCAAAATAATAATGAACCTGTGGAAAGGAAATGGAAAGCTTCCAAGTTAGCAATGCAAACAGCAGTACGGGCATGGTGTGAACCGAGTACTGAAAATATCGTAATGATTCCAGAACTAGCAGAGGAATTTGCTATCATACTCGATAATATTTGGGATAAACCTTGGCTGGGTAATGGAACCAACAGGGAATTAATAGAAGAAATAACCACAAGATTAGAAATAGATGGAAAATTAGATTATAAAACGGTAGATGAATTTAAAACCACAGATGATTTAGTTCCGCAAGATGAAGAAAGAAGAGATGAATTAAGGGAATTTGCAGAAGAAGTGTCAGTACTCCCTCTGTATATAGCTGAAGGTGATCCAGATACAACTATTTCAAAGGAAGTTATTATTTGTTCTGAAATTAGTGGTGGAGCTCACTTCATAAATGGTATGCCAAGAGAATTAAGTTTGGTTAGAAAACTTTTAAATGGAAAGGAATATAAAAGAAGGTATTACAGCCTTTAGGTATGAAATATAAAATGGGTTCAGATTTAGAAAATCTCAGATTAAATTCTCAAAAAATAATTGATTCTTATATAGATAAATCAGATTGGCGGGCGAAAGAAAATGCTAATATGTCATTTTCATTTTCAGGATTAATGTTACATTCGGCGGGGACGATAATGGCACATTATGCTTTGAAAAAGATGTATCCTTCTCGAATTGCTAAAGCACATTATGATGGTGAAATTCATTTACATGATCTTTCTGCACCAATTATTCCCTATTGTTTTTTAGGGGAAACCTTGATTGTTACACCATATGGAATTAAAAAAATAAAGGATATTAATATTGATGACATAGTAATTACATATAACGAAACTACTAAATTGTTTGAAGATGGTAAAGTTATTAATACTATGAATCGTTGTGTACATGATTATATCGAAATAACTTTTGAATCCATATACAAATCAGATTCAAAAAAACATAAAAATCTCATAAATGTTACCAAGGAACATCCATTTTTAACAAATTCTGGTTGGAAGATTGCGAAAAATTTAAATGTTGGTGATGAATTGTTACACATAAGTAATCGTACATATCGTAGTATTAAAACAGAACATGGGATGCCAGAAGGATTTTATAGATTAACCCCCAGTCAATTAGAAGAACGAAGCAATAAACTTAGAGAAAATGGTACATACGATTCTTTTTCGGAAAAAATGAAAAAGAATAATCCTATGTTTAGCAAAGAAACTGTTGAAAGAATGCGACAAACTCAAATACAGAAAATAAAAGATTATTATATAAAACATCCCGAAATAAACAATAGTAGATTGTATCCGATTGAGTTTAATTACACAATAAAAGAAAAAATCAGAAATATGTATAATCGTGTTTGTGTTAGTTGCGGAAAAAATGAAGTTGATAACGGACAAAAATTATCGGTTCATCACATTGATGAAGATAAACATAATAACACTATTGAAAATTTAATTCCGTTATGCAAATCGTGTCATGGTAAAATACAATATCATCCAATTGCTAATGGATGGCGATACACAAATGGACTTAAGATATTGAAAATTATTGTTAAAAAGCTTCCGATTGATCAATATGTTAAAGTATATAATATAGAAGTAAATCCTAATAATACATATATTGCAAATCGCTTAATTGTACATAATTGTGTAGGTCATTCTCTCCGTTCTGTTTTAACAGATGGATTAGTAGGTGTTGGTCATATAGAATCGAAACCAGCAAAACATTTTGGTTCAGTACTTTTACAGTTAGTAAATTATCTTGGCATGTCACAACATGAATTCGCGGGAGCGAATGCATTTAGCTCACTAGATACTTATCTAGCTCCATTTATTGCTTACGATAAACTCAAACCAAAAGAAGTTAAACAATCACTTCAAGAATTTATTTTTAATTTAAATACTACAAGTAGGTGGGGTGGACAACTTAATTTTAGTAATTGCAGTTTAGACTGGATTCCAGCTTCTGATCTTGCAGATCAATATGTAGTTGTGGGAGGAGGGATCAAGAAAGATAAATATAGTGATTTTATAGATGAACAAGAATCCTTTAATAATGCTCTTATGGATATTTTTATTGGTGGGGATAAAAATAATCGTCCGTTTACATTCCCAATCCCCACAATCAATTTAACTAAAGATTTTCCCTGGAAATCCGATTTGAGTTTTAAATTATTTGAAGTTACCGCTAAATATGGATTACCTTATTTTGATAATTATATTAATGCTTTGAAGCCCGGCAGTGCGAGAGCAATGTGTTGCCATTTGCGTATTCCGCTTGACGAACTTCGAGAAAAAGGTGGTGGTGGACTTTTTGGGGCTGGAGAAAATTGTGGTTCAGTGGGTGTGGTCTCAATTAATCTGAATAGAATTGGCTATCTTGCAAAAGATGAAAGTGATTTCTTTAGAATACTTGATATCGAACTGGGATATGCAAAAGATTCTTTGGAAATAAAAAGAAAGAGCATATTAGAATCTATTGCAATCGGATTACTTCCTTTAGTAAATCATTATATTGTAAATATGGATCATTTCTTTTCTGTGATTGGTATAGTAGGAATGCATGATGGACTATTAAATTTTATAGGACGTGGAATTAATGAAGAAGATGGTCGTCAATTTGCTATTAAAGCTATGAATCATATAAGAAAAAGATTGGTTGAATTTCAGGAAGAAACAGGAAATTTGTTTGCATTAGAAGCTACGCCTGCTGAAGGAAGTTCATATCGCCTTGCTCGTTTAGATAGAAAACTTTATCCTGATATTAGAATTCAAAATATGGAATTGGGTGGTGATGAACCATATCTTGTAAATTCCACTCAGCTTCCTGTTGGTTTTACTGATGATCCTTTTGAAGCATTAGAATTACAAGAAGAATTGCAATCATTATATAATTCTGGAACATGCTTTCATATATTTATTGGCGAAACGGAATCTGTTCAGCCAGAAATTGTTCAAAAGGTTATAAAAACAGTTGCTACTAAATATAAAATTCCAACTTTTACCTGGACTCCAACGTTTTCGATTTGTCCAAATTGCGGATTATTACATGGAGAAGTTTATAAATGTCCAAAATGTAATTCGAAAACAGAAGTTTATTCTAGAGTTGTCGGATACTTAAGACCAGTTTCACAATGGAATAAAGGTAAACAAGCTGAATTTAAAGACAGGAAGCTATTTCATATTTAATTTGATAATAAAGTTGGAAGAAGTAAAAAATGCGATTGGAAATAAGATTTTTGGGATGGTATTTTATTATCGCAATTAATGTTTTTAGGGGGATATAAAAAATGAAGAAAGATTATGTAAATAAGGAAGAGGGATTAGAATTTCATAAGGAAAAACTAAAAGAACAATTAGAACCACTCTTTACTGATTGGATGTCAGGTAGTGCTACTCTTCAGAATATGACAGTAGTTTGGAGGATTATCTCCGAAGATATTGAGAATTCCATTATAGATCCTGATCAAATAGTAAACAAAGAGATTTCTAAAGAGTATGATAAAATAACTTCTGAACTAATTGATAAAAAGAAAATATATAATTATAAACAAAATGTTCCTGAATATATTGTTGAGGATATTCTTAAAGAAATAGATTTGTTATTAGAATTGAAGGCTGTTGATTTAAATTCATATGATTATGATATGGATATAGACGGAACATATAAAAAATTAGTAGAAGAATATAGAAATAAGTTTTATTCTATTCTTGTAAAGCGGGGAGTTACTAAATGGTTATTAGTAAGAAAACTTCTCATTAGATTGAAGAAGAAATATTCTGAAAAAGCAAAAGCTCTCCAAAATGTTATAAATTACAATAGGAAGTTATACAGAAAAAACTCAAGTTATGATATGGGAACACGAACTTATTACAGAAAAAGTAATTTGTCTTCTAAGGAATTCTGGAAAATGCAAGGAGAATTGAAAGCATATAGTAAGATTCGAGAGGAATTATACTTATTATGCAATTCCCCAAGATGGGTAATATGGAATTGGAAAGGCATTGGTCTTATTGATTTTGTAGGAATGAAGCATTCCCTAAAGAAAAGATGGATAAAGTTTTATAATGAATTAAGAGAATTAAGATTTCTAAAGTAATATGGAGTGAGGAAATGAGAGATATAATTGAGAATTTAAGAGTATCTATGATAGAGATTAGAACTGAGAATCGAAATATTAGGAAGGTTATTCTTGGTGTAAAAAGTATGATGAAGCTAAGAACAGAGTCGGGACCGTTTCAATCCCTTAGAACTGAGTGTGAATCCGATTATATATTTGGAATACCTATAAAAGTAATGGATATTTTACCAAAAAATTATATAGGAGTTGAAATGGAATGAGTGATATAAAAGAATTAAAAGTGGAAATAATTGAGCATGTAAAGGCAATATGGATAGATAGTTTTGAACAAACAAATATTCCTGTTCCAGATTTTAAAATTAAATTAGAAACTGAAACAAAATTTTTAGCTGATAGGATTATATTGAGTTGTTATTTACCTTCTTCTCTAATTTCAAAAGAAGCAAGTGAAACAGTAGAAGAATATCTTTATTATCCTATTAATTTATTTAATTATATTAAAATGGTTATCAAGAATAAATTACCAACTTTACTTAGTAAGCACATAAAAGTGAATAATGAAGAAATAGCTGTTAGAAAAAGAGTAACCATTAATAACATAGGAGTTCACCCTTCCCATTTTGACATAAAAAGTTCATCATCTAAAATATATTACGTGTCCAGTGGTAATAAAAGAAAGGAAGGAGAATGATATTTGAAATAATAAAAATTATAGCAATAATATTATCCATATCAGGGGCTATTTTAGTAGCTTCTAAATTACAAAAACTACGGTTGATAGGTTTCATCATATGGATATTTGCAAATACAATTTGGTTAGTTAATTCTCTTACCTATAAAGATTATGTCCAAAGTATATTATGGCTTACGTACCTTATTATATGTATAAAGGGCATATATTCTAATAACTAATTATATTATTTTCTATTTTAAGAGCGATTAAAATGGTTCAGGTATTATTAATTGATCTGGATAGTAAACAAGAAAATTTATATCTCATGCAGCTCTCAGCTTATCATAAAGCAAAAGGTGATGTTGTTCTTCTTAATAAACGAGACGATCCTGATATAGTTTATATAAGTTGTTTGTTCAAAAAGAACAGAGCCAAAGCATTGGGTATAGCAAAAATGTTTCCTAATACAAAAGTTGAAGTGGGAGGAACAGGAATAAACTTTATGGCGGGCAATTTAAAAATTTCGAAACTAAAACCAGATTATGATTTATATCCAAGTAAAGTTTCTCTCGGAAGAACCACATGGGGGTGCATAAGAAAATGTGGGTGGTGTTGTGTTTCTAAGAAAGAAGGTGATTTCAAGAGATGGCAACACGTTTCAGAATTTTATGATGAACGATTCGATACGGTTTATTTATTAGATAATAATATTCTTATTGATGAGAATTGGTTTTATGAAAATGCTACCTTTATCTGCGAACACAGATTAAAAGTGAGAGAGGGGGGAATGGATATTAGATTACTCACACCAAAAATCGTAAAGAAGTTAAGGGAGATAACTTTTGAGGGGATGCTTCATTTCGCATGGGATCAGATGATAGATGAAAGAAAAGTAATAAAGGGATTACGAATATTAAAGGATGGTGGATTTAATACTAGAAGAGAAATTTCAATTTATGTTCTTACAAATTATAATACAACAAGAGAAGAAGATATTTATCGCTGTGAAACATTAAGAAATCTAAATACAAATCCATTCGTAATGACTTTTGAAGATAATCACAAAGCAGATAGATGGCATAAAAAATTGGCAAGGCAGGTAAATCGAAAGGCTATATTTTGGTCAGATATGTGGAAAGATAATTTGGTGTGATTAAAGATTAAAAGTTTAGAAACAAATAATTATGAGTAAAAAGAAAAGGCATTTAAGAGAAAAGAAAGAGTGGGATAAGAAACACATAAAACATAATCCCAAAGAGTATGAAAGTTATAATTTAGATGAGATTAAAAAGAGAAAGGAAATTATCAGAAAAAGACATACATCAAATAAATATCGCATAATAGATGACGATGAATTTTTGGATTAAATAATTTTAATAGAATCTGATAAGCGGGGTTTTTAATTCATATAGTAGAGAGATGGAAACTGAAAAAAAAGTAAAATGTTTACGAATCTATCACAAGGAATTTAAGGATTTTTTATTTTTTATATCAATTAGAATACGGAGGGACGGTTCCCTTAAAACTCGTGGTGAATTAGGTTTTGTCAATAAAAAAGAAAAGAATTTTCGTTCCATTGAATATCGAAAGAAAAATAAGATTAAAATGAAGGAATTGGTTAATAAATGGCAAAAACATAATCCTGATAAAGTGAATGAATATGCTAAAAGGTGGCGAGACAGAAATCCTGAAGTCCAAAAAGCAAATAACAAAAAATGGATAGAGAACAACCGAGAAAAATTTCTTGAACTAGTTAAAAAATCTGTTCATAAACGAAGAAGGAATTTGGGGTTCATACCACTAAATAAACATTTTGAGAATAGCGAAGGGCATCATATTAATACTAATTTTATAATTTATATTCCTAAAAAACTTCATAGGAGCATATACCATAACATATGGACGGGAAAAGGTATGGATGAAATAAACAATAAAGTTTTTATTTGGTTAGGATTGGTGTTTAAATGCAATCTGAACAAATGAACTCGTATGAAATTATTAAACAATCTTTAAATGAAAATCTGGAAGATAATGAAATAATTAACAAACTACTCTATGTATATCCTAATTCTGATGCTGATAGTTTGATAATTCTTATAGACAATACCAGAAGAATAATAAAAAAAGAATCATATAATAATCTTTCCTCAGATAATGACGGAAAGAAACATTTCTTGGTAAAAGAAAAAAATGGCTATATTGATTTGTTAGATGGGATTACATATAGGGAATTTGTAGAGAAGCCATATTCAGCTTGTAAACATGGTTTTTGTGAGAAGTATGGTGCTTTGGTATTAAAGAACATAATTAAAAGCAAGAATAAACCTAATGTATTTATTATGATTGATAAAGAATACGAGCAACATAAACCTATTAAAATTAAATATCACGATGATAAGAAAAAAATAAAAGTTTGGGAATTTAGTTCATTTGAGATAAATGAACTGATAATAGGTATGGAAGAGGGACTTTCAAATAAACAACTTGCTATTAGAGTATGCTGCCCTCGTGAATGTGTAAATAAATTGATTAAGATTTTGGATATAAATGATTCGGTTAACGGAAAAAATAGAAAAGGAAGAGTGAAAAGAGAAGGAACAAACAAAAGAAGAGAAAATAGAAAAAAGAATGACAGAACATAAATATTTTAGAATAAGGAAATATTTTCTTTCGGAAAATAGATGGTTCCGAACATCAAGAAAGAGAACCCGTTTATCCCATGACGTTTGGAATTATTATTATCCCTTAGACAATATTAAAGAGGAAGAAGTTATACATCACATAAACGGGGATTCTAGTAATGACCACATTACTAATTTGAAAAAAATGAATGGGAATGAACATCACTCTTTACATTCCAAAAAGGATAGTAATGGTAATTGGAAAGGAGGAATTTCTATAGATAAAAATGATTATATTAGGAAGTATAGTAAACAGAATTATATACAAAAATCTTTATTTAATTTATATGACAATAGGGATCATTTTTATCTGTCTGTTTGTTTGAAATATAATCGAAAAACTAATCACATAATTATATTTACAGAATGGTGTATGTATGATCATCAAAAGGGAGGGTGAAAATAATGCAAATAATAACAATTCCCGTAGAGTGGAAAAGAGACAAGGACGGAGAAATTCAAGAAAGAGATAAGGAACGAATACAAACTGTTGTGTATCCGAAGGAGGGGGTAATTAGCCTTCCAGACTTTGCTGATTTGTTAGGTTTGTCTCTAGGTGGTTTGAAACAATTCATATTGAAGAATAACTTATCATATTCTAAAATAAGTAGAGTATGGATAATAGACTTTGCTGTCTTTTGGGAAGAAGTTAAAAAACTCTAAACTATATGAATCCTATGTAATCCTATGAACGATATATTCACTATTTGTTAGTATTTGAAGTAGATAATCAAAAGCATAGTTTAGTATAGGTTACAAAAAAAGTGGTATTTAGAATTTGTAGAAAAGCTACGCTAAGGTTGTTAATAGTTAAGAAAAGCAATTAGATAGTAGCTTTTCTTGTATTTAAAAAGATAAGGGGGTGATATAAAAAAATGAAGAAACGTAATTTAATAATAACTGTTTTGTTGTTAATGACATTAATGGTAGGAGTAGGAGCTGTCCTCCCGTATTTTATTTATGGTGAAACAGAAGTAACAGTAAAAGAACAAGGTATTATATTAAAAGATATGAATGTTCCACAAGGAGTTGTAAATTTTGACGACTCTTCTTATAGTTGGGATGTAACACTTCGAGCTAATGAAACAGTAATGGCTCAAATGGTATTAGGTAATCTGGCTGCAACCGATATAAATTGTTCGTTACATACTATTGGTTCAACATCAAACGTAAGAAGTCACTATGAAATGAATGGAGTTAAAATACAATATGTAGTAGTACCAGAAGGTAATACTGAAAAAATAGATTTAGTAATTGAAACACATAGACTTGTAGAACCGGATACTTATGTATTAGGTGGAGAAATAAATTAGGGAGCTAACACTATCCCGTAATAAAGATTGGGAAGAGATAAAATCAAAAGAATCTCTTTCTCTTTTTTAATCTTTTATATAAACTCAATAAAAATAATGGTAGAAATAGATAAAATAAAAGCAGTAATAATTTAATTAAAGTTATATTTTTTATTTAGAATGATTAAATAATAGAAATAAGTGTCTTTATATCCCTCGTTTCAATTGGGATATAGAGACTTTTTCTATTTATAGTGATATTTAATTCCCACTAACTTAGGACCCAAGGCGTCATTCAATTTTTTTTTTACCAAACAAGAAGATCGTTAGACGTGGTTATCGCCATTTCTATAGAGAGAGGTATCTTAATTTAAAAATGAATAATAATAATAATAATAATAATATGTTGAAGAGAATACTATATACTCTAATCGTTATTGCAACTTTATATCATATTATATTAATTAGTCTATTGTTTGATGTTATTTGAATTGTCAATAATATTGTTATTGTCAAAAAGAATATGAACCGCACACTCTTAAATAACACGATTCCTATGTAAGCACAGAGAGAACTATGTAAAATAAATGGGGTAATAACAACGTTTAAGTAAAGTTATTTGTTGAATTGTTAAGTTTGATAGTAAAGTATAGGTTTCTTTAATTACATAAAAATAATAACTTACAAGACAACTTATGCCATGGTGTTATATACGTAAAAGAAGTAAATAGACTGCATCCTTCTCAACACTAAAAAAAGAAGTAATTCAAAAATCAAAGATAATATAAATATTAGCTGTGATAAATACATTATTTAAAGTAGAACCTTACTCTTAGCGATAATACCCCAATACCAATAAAAAGAACTGTTTGGTTCGGATCCTTTAATGTAAATTAAAATATATTCACCCTTACCAGTGCAAGGAGGCATTTTTTTAAATTCCCAATTATCACTACCCCAAGAATAGTTAACACAATTCTTTTGATATAAACATGCATTAGCTCGGAAATAAGTATATTTGGGTGTTATTCCACTAACCCATCTTGCATATCGTAATGTTTTATTTGGAAAAACAACCATTAATTCATTGTGGAGATTTTTATCGGTACAATCACTTTCATAATGTAATGTATTCCATGTAGTTCCGTCTTCTGATATTTCCATAAGCAAATCTCCGGGTTTACCATTTCTATCTCCTCGCATTACTAATAATCCTGTTTTGACAGAACCAAAATCGCTTTGAATCCATCCGGTCTGACCAACATCAAGAAAAATACGTCCGGCCCTATTCAATTCATTTATTACTTTTTCAGGATCAATAACTGAATGACTCCCCGTTATTGTAATCCCTGTCAGTACAGGATCTGCGAAAGTTTTAAATTCAATTGATTTACTTGAAAAGAAATAGTGTCCTGTATCAAAATTAACATCTATAGCTGAACAATCTAAATTACCGACTAGTGGGAATAGATACATATCAGAATTTAATCCATCTTCAACAGGTCCGTAATCACCTATGAAAAGTGAATCCCCTACTGGAATTAAAATCCTATCCGTTATTTCCAATTCTACTTCCTTTATTATATCCCCTACTATTATTTCCCGTAATTTATCAAAATCACTCATTTTTTTATTCCTAATATATAAAATGACTCTTGTCGTCTAATTTTATTAATTTATCCATTATACTTGATATTGGACTTCTATGAGAACCCAAAGTTAAAGTTGAAGATAAAGAAGTACCACTGACTTCATAATTAAGTTCTTTAATTATTAAATCTTTATTCAAACCCGGTAATCTTACTTTTACCCTGCCTATCCTCGGAGGGATTAAATAAGGTAATTTAATTTGAACATTATATAATGTTTCATTCTTTTCCTCCCCTAATATATTAGCAATTCTATCTGTCATTTTTTGATTAGTTAATGTCATGTTATTATAACTGAACTCTTTTTTTCCAAGATACATTTCTTTCTCTGAAGTTGTATCGCTTCCATCCACGTGAATTAATCTAAATTGGTTATTCTGTTCTTCAGAACATTGCCAATCTTCAAACTTACTTCTTTGATAATCCAAAACTAAATTAATTTCATCATCAGGAGGAGTAATTTTCAATTCCTTATAAACGTAATAAATGTTATAATCCCACAGTATATCTGTGAGTATTTCAAATACAGTTTTATCCCAAGCCCAATATTCCTCAGTGAGAATAGGAGTTGGGTCGTCATCTATATCTAAGTTGTAAGCCAAATCTGACGCATATTCCGAAAGTAAGTCATAAACGGCTGACTTTCTTTGAACCTCACTATAAGATTTATCTTCTTTCAGATAACGATATTTAAGTATGTCTATTACGCTTTCTAAATTAGCTTTGGTGATTCCTGACTTATCTCTCCGTAATCTATTTATATCACCAACAAAAGCTAAATACTTACCTGGATAACCTACCCAAATGTGAATTCTGTCTCCTACTTCTAATGCACCATTATCTATTCCTTCTACATATCCTTCATCATTATCACATGGATTAGTTAATCTGACTGAACACTTAACTAAAGCTAATTCATAAACAGCACCACTTGATTTGTATATTTTTGCAGTTGCATAATTCTTAGAGCCACTGGGGGCAGTAATAGGATCAGAAATTGGGAGACCATCTCCACATATTGGCATATTATCCTCCCTCGCAAATACACTCCCCGCAAACTGCTGGGGCATTACTATAAGGTGTATCTCCAGTCGTGGTATTTATACTACACCAACAATCACCTGTTATAGACCAAGTCATATTATAACATTTCCTTATAATTAAGAACCAATGATAAACTTTTCAAATTAGATTCGTTATTAATTTCTATTTCTAATCCATCAGTGTCTTTGGGAATATTAGTATTTAATAAATCAATGCTTTCTCTATATCCTTGAGGGTTTGAATAGCTTGATGAGAAATTAACAAACTCACCTCCAGAATTATTAAATGAAATATCAAACCAACCATTAGACTCATTGAATTGTAAATTACATTTAGCACTCTCTAATTTTACTTGCGTTTCAAATAAATGTAATAAATCAACAGAGCCTCCACCTAATAAATAATCCCCATCTGTTATATCCTTTGAAAAGAATCCTAAAGAAAATATCATACCATCAATTTCTGAAGATATATTACTTAAAATTGAAGCGTGTGAAGATAGATTTTCATTGTACCAAGACTCATTATGCCAATTATCTCCAATAATCTTTCCTATTTGATGACGAATCGTGAGTAAATCTTCAGGTAATATCTTTGGCGCTGCAAAATAGGATGCATTCGCTCCTATATCACTACTGATATTACGATAATAATGAGTTACATTAGTAGGACTGATATGTTTGTTAAGATTCCCTTCTGCTTGCACAACACGTGATTCGTTGTTATATATACCATTATCTAATGTGTTCATATTGATTGCATCTAAGGGAGTAACATGATTTACAAAGTTAACTTTAGAATAGACCATTTTTATTATTTCCTCCTTCTCTCTATTTTAATTATCCTGCTTCTCTCCAACATAAATCACCACTTATGTTATCATAAATCCCACTTACACGATACTCAATAATATTATTTGTATTAGCTTGTAAGTAAGGAGTGGAAAATAAGTATCCTGAACCTTTCCCATATATATTAAACTCTGATATATCTGCTGGTCCATTTATTTTTAATACACAATTGTCGTGAGATATAAGAGGATACGTAACACAATACAATTCTTCTAAAATATCATTATTGGGAACTCTTGCTTCGTATTCTGCTCCTTTGTCGTCTATTAATTTCATGCTACTTGGTGCTTGTGAATATTTCATAAGGAGAGTAGGATTATCTATAAGAGGTATTCCAAAATTAAAGTTGTAATATATATATCCATTAGTACCGATTACAACATGCCCACCAGAAACTGTAGCATCCTGAGAAGCTAATAAGAAATTATCATGGGCATATTCATCTTTAAATGAAAAATCAAAGTTCTTTAGGTATTCTGCACTATAGCTTCCTAACAAAGCTCCATTAAGACTAAGTTTCATTTCTGGATCCAGTCTGTTCCAAACCTCAAATTTAGAAAGAGTTTGCTTAAAGAATAATTGTTTTAATCCATAATTACTATGTTCGTCATATTTGGAATCAATTTCCCATGAAAAACGATTAAATGATTGTTTTCCCCAACAATAAGGAAGGTTCCCCCCTAAATTTAAAGGCTGAATACCAAGATTGTATTCTGGTACCGCACTATCATTAATCAGGGCAGTAGTTGTTTTTTTCCAATCTTTGTATATTTCAACCTTTTGAGATGAGAACTTAAAAATAGTATAATCATAACTTCCGGTATCTACTGCCAACGGAAGGAGAACATCACTTTTCCAATCTCCTTCATCTATTTCTTTGCTACCTAATAATTCTATTAGATTTGCATCTGCATCTGAACCCCATGTTTCCATAACTATTTTATCAGAGGCAGGATTAACCACACTACCGTTCATCAGAAGAGCATTTACGAATGAAATATCACTGGAAGGATAATGTAAAAGATATTGTGGATGTCTGAATTTACGGAAGTCCATATAAGATATACCTACATCCTTAACTTCGTGATTGGGACAACCATGTGGAAGAGTGCAACCTGCTTCCCAACAAGCTTCATACCATTCTTCATATCCTAAATGATATAAATAATTTACTATTCCATTTGAGGAAATGTTCCTGGACAGAACTTCCCAACTTTCTGCTCCAGAACGGGGAAGTTCTAAATTTTCCCATGACTCAAAATCAAAACGGTAGATATATTTAGCGGGTGGAGACATAGGCCAATAACCTCCAAACTCCCCTGGTGTTAATGTATATTTTCCTTCCAAATCTCCTCTAAATGGATATATTCCTGTGGTTTTTGCTTCCACGTCTATTTTAAAATAAAGATTCCAACGAGTTCTACAAGCTGCTGATTCCGCATGTACCCATTTATACCACTCTAATAATTCATACGATTCTATATTATTTTTACTTTCGATATAATCTTGGAATAAATCCTTATTTGCTTTTACCCATTCATAACTCTCATTTGAAGGAAAAGATATTGGAGGAAGAGTTAACCCATAACCACCATACACTGTAATCCCTCCATCCACTGTCTTAGCGTGATTACATCTCAAATAATAAACTGTACATTTATCATCATCAGGAACAAATAAACAATCGGGCTGTCCAAAAGTTACTTCCTCCTCAGCACCACTGGCTTGATACCCTCCACTACTAATATTATAAGAATGAAGAGAAATAGACATTGGAGTTTCTTCGCTTCCCCCAATGGATATTTCCTTAAGAGTACCTTCTGAAGGAGAACCGGGAGGTAAATGATAGGAAGTACAATTTAAATCACCATAAATTGTGGAGTCAGGTAATAAGAAACTCATCTCAGCAACTCGCCAAGAATTAAAATCACCAAGCAGGGCATCACCACCTCTTCTTCTTAAAATTATTGTATCAGGATAAGCTAAATAATTCATCTCTTCATTTATTTCAAGAGTTGATAATTCTCCTTTACTAAATTCCCGTTTAAACATATTAAAATCTGATTGATTAGAAAGTAGTGCAGTCAAATCTATTGTTGCTATTTCTTTCCCCAGATTAAGGACTATATTTTTATTAGTACTAGCTAATTTTATTCCCTTATTTCCCATGTTTGAAGAATATGTATATTCTTGCAGATGGAAGCTTTGATTGTTTAATTTTGCCATAATTTTAAATCCTCCTGAGTAGCTAACCAATAGAAAGCTTTATCGTTAATTTCTCGTAATCCTATGTCAAATATTTCATTTATTTTCATTCTATTTCTCCTATGAAAGATAATAATCTTAAACATAATTTACCTACCTAACCTATTAGTAAGTTCAGAATCTATAACATCAGCGATCTTACTACGGATTTTGTTCACATCAAGTTCTTCCTTGATAATCATATTCGGAAATGATATGTGGATTGGAGAACCACTACCTTTCTCTACTTTACTTGCAGGTGTAACTATCTCTCCTCTATGTAATCTGTATATTCCAGTTTCTTTAACATATCCACCCCATTGAGCACCCTCCACATCTCTCATTAGTATTCCATTTTCATATATTTTATTTAATGTATCAGCACTGCTTCCTGTACTTAGAGTCATTGAAGATAATTTGTCCTCAGTGGTTCCAGTAAAGGCAGCAGTAATATGTGCTGGTGCTCCTGTTAAGTATTCTAAACCTATACCCTTTAATACATCCTTTGAAGCTTGTGGTAATTTTTGCCAAGTAGATATAATAGAAGTTATATTCTCTTGAGATACAATAGCAGCATTCTCACTTTCTTTTCCTATACCCAAAAAGAACTCCCTCATATCATCTCCTTCCTTAAGTCGTGTACCAGCAGCATCCACTTTAAATATTTCTATTCCAGTACCTTGAAGACTTGCATTAACAGCGTGAATAAATTTATCCCAATCCTTCATTTCTGCTCCAACCAACATAAGATGATCTAAAAAGGTATCAAGAGCGTCAACATCCTTATCTAATAATCTACCAAACTCTAGTTGTGAACCGGTTAAAAGTAATATGTCATCTGCTACTGCACCAGTTATTAATCCACCCTTTGCCATTTGAGAAGCCATCTCAAATATTTGAGAATTTAGAGATTTATATCCATCCTCAACTTTTTGATTACTTTCATCCAAATCTAATCCCTGTTGCATAGCATAATAAGAATATGAAACAGAATGTAATAGAGCATTATTGAATTCCTCTAACGACAATTCACCCTTCTTGTATAATTCTGCTCTTTCTTTTAAATATTCCCCCTCGTTTTCAAGTAATTCATTATTCTTTACCATTAAATCTATATTATCTTTTATTTCTTTTATCTTACCTGTCATATCCCATTTCTCTAATTTCTTTTGGGCTATTACTTGTGCTGCATAAATAGCTTCAAGTCTTGTTCCATAATGTATTGCAGCATCAAAATAATCAAATGCTGCTGCCATAGCTTTCGGTGTTTCTTTCCAAAGCCCAAGTTCTTCTTCTTTTAATGTTAATAAGCTTATGATAGATTTACCATACTCATCACTAGCAAGACCTGATTTGTGTAGAAATTCTATAACAGTTGCATAGTCAGAAAAGTGTGAAGTGAGATAAGATGTATATGCCTTTTCATTCTCAAATAATCTATTCCTTACTTCTGCTAATTCCTCTTTAGCTTTAACATCATCACCTGTTAGGATTCGAGATAATATAGCATATTCTTTACTTACCTTTTGCCATTCTATATATAATTTTAATGCATCTTCTACTGGTTTAGACATCGCTTCTGGTAACATACGACCAATTCTTTTCATTGTGTCAATAACAGCTTTGCCCAATTCAGTATTAGCTAAACCTAATTCATCTAAATAATTAATTGCTTCATCATAATCAGAGAAATGTGAGGTGAGATATTTTATAAATTTAACTTCTGAATTTAGAAGCTCTTGTTTTTTAAGTTTGAGTTCTCCCTCTCCCAATGTTTGTTCTCGAATAGATTTTTTGTATTCATCAGTTTCTTTTTGCCATTCTCCATATAGCTCTATCATCTTTTCCATGTTTAGAGGATCCCCAACACCTTTTACTCTTCCCAACTCTTCTGCTTCTTTTCTTATACTTTCAATGGTTTTCTTTATTGGAACAATAGTATCCCCAATTTTTACAAAATCACCAAAAGCATCTGGTAGTTCCTTAGTTATTGCATCAGTCATTGATTTCATTAATCCAGTAGGTTTCTCTCCCAGAATATCAATTAGTTCAGGGATATCTCCCTTTAGTGTATCCATCAAATCAATTGTTTCCTCGTATTGTTCATTCATATTACTCCAACCCTCCAATGCTTTACCCTGTGCTATTGCTGCTTTATAAAAAGCGTCAGTTTCCTCACCTAAGAGAGTGGCAGTCCATTCTTCAATTTGATTGAAATTAATATAAGCTTCTTGTAATTCCTTTACAATTCTTTTCTGTTCTAAAATACTATCTACTAATCCCTCATAAGTTTTTTCTAATTCCTTTCCTGCAATTCCCTCTTTTATCATTGTTCGCACTAAAGAAATTCTTCCTTTTTCCACCCGTTTGTTTTGGCGAGCAATCATAATAAGAGAATTCCATCCTTTATTGAGAACATCATTAAGATATAATTGAGAGATGGCTCCCTTACTTGCTACGTCTGCTCCCTCTATCCCGATTTTTAATCGTAACTCCTCCGCATCCATTAATCTTAAAAGATAAATAAGCCCTTTAGCATGTGCACTACTTTCCAAAGCTGAAATAATTGCTAACTCAATAGTCGTTTCACCCAATCCTGTCATTGTTTCTTCGTATTTTTCTGTACTTATCGCTCCTCGGTCATGCAACCTATTTATTTCGCTTATAAGATGCTTATATTCATCAAGATTGAGATTCCTTTCTGAATAAATTTTACTCATCTTTTTACCAATTCTAATTGTTTCTTCTTCTTGTCCCATTGCTAATTTAAGAGAACTACTAACACCAACAACCATACTTGTAAATTGAGGGAGTTCTGGACCTATTAAAGTATCTAAAAATGATTTATGAATATTCATAAAGGCTAACGTTACAGGAGTTAGTTTCTCTCCAATTCTAATACCCAATTCATCTATTTGATTTGTAAGCATTTGCATCTGAGCAGCGGTAGTACCAAGGGTTCTTGCATATTCTCTTTCTAATGTAGTCCCAAATATTATTTGTGCTTGAGCATCTTTTAAATGTCCTATTAACAAATCATAATTCTCAGCTAACTTTGAAATGGATTTAACACCTATCATCCCAAAGACTTCATGTGCCATTCGTAACTTTTCTACTTTGGAAGTTGTATTATCTAACATCTTAAGATAATCAAGGAAAACCTGAGTAACATTTGTTTCCATTTGTCTTCTCATTTCTTGAGTGGAAATACCCATTTGTCTAGCCATAGTAGCTATTTTCACAGAAGCGTATGTAAATATACGCCCTAAACGAGTTCCTGTACGAGCAGCTTCTTCTCCCGATTCCACCAAAGTAGTAACCATAGCTCCTAACATTGCAACAGGAACATCTAAAACTTTAGCACCACCAGCAGCTCGTTTTAATGCTGTCGTAATCTGTTCTGCATCCGCAGCAGCGGTATTAGCTAATTCATCTATCATAGCACCAAGATTCTCTACATTCTCAATTGGTAATTCCATAGCTTTTGATATTCGTGCAAGAGCATTAGCCGCTTGGTCAGCAGTAAGAACAGTTGCACTTGCCATCTTCGTTACTGTGTCAGTAAATCCCATAATATTAGCAGAACCACGTATTCCTAATCGTCCTGCTGTAATCGCAACTTCCATTAAACCTGAAGTAGCAATTGGAGTAACACGAGCTAACTCAAATATAGTTTCTCGTAAGTTCATAACTTGTGAATGAGCCATACCTGTAGTTCTCTCTACAGTTATTAATTGAGATTCAAAATCAGCAAAAGCTTTAACAAGAATATCTATTTTATCAGTCAATGCTTTAAATGCATAAACACCTACAAATACAATAGGAAGGAAATGATTAAAAACTCTACCCCAATCATACCAAGCACCATGTCCCTTTCTTAGGTTTTCTAACAAACCTCCAAACTTTTGTTTTAGTGTAGTTGTGGCTTTACCAGCTCTTTGTGTTATGCCTGTACCTTGTGACATAGATTGATTATACAAACGTTGATTTGTTCCTGCTTGAAATGCTTGTTGATTTATCTTTTTATACACAGGAGTTAATTGATCAAAATTCTTTACATATGGTCTAAGAGCATTTGAAGTTCTGGTTACAGAAGCACTCCACGAATTCTGTTGATTTACATTTTTTGGGACTTGGGTTGCAAGACGCACTAAATTCTTTTGATAATTACCCATCAATTGGTTGTATCGTGTCATACCTTGGGAACTGAGTATTTGGGTTTGATTGAGCTTTTGCATCTGATTTCCATAAGCTTGAAACTCTCGTTGAGTACCTAAGACAGTTCGTTTTAGATTCTTTATAGAAGATCCCATCTTCTGGAATCCTCTCGTAAACCTATCCTTCGTATCCAATAGAATTTCAATCTTCTGCATTATTTATTTTTTTCACCATTTCCTTTTCTTCAAATAAATTATTTATTTTGTATTCTTTTTATGTACTCTTCAGCTTCATCAGGTGAAAGAGTAGTGCTTGCATCCTTTCCTCTACAGTTATTAATAGCTAAGTCCACACGCAACTTATCAGTGTAATTTAATTCTCCCTCTGGATCTATTATGTCCGAAGGTCTTATATGGTAAGTTTCAGCTATTGTGCGGACTAAGTAGAAAAATCCTTGTTCCCATCACCCGTTTCATCTTCTTCATCTTTCTTTGACTTAGTAAGTCCTTCTACCTCTCCTGCGGAAGTCCCTAAGAAATTATCGAGTAACTTGCGGTGAAGAATGGGAAAATCTATATCTTCTATATCCTCTGCTTCTAACTCACTAGGAACTTTGGGTTTTATAAACAATTCTGCGAAACCAGCTTTACAAAAGTTTCCAAAGTTCTTAAGGTTTAAACCAGTTCCCATATCATCCCAAGTTAAACCAGCCTCCTCAAGAATCTTGAGATTACGAAGAGGAGTTAATCTCTTTCTTATTTTTACTTTTAATCCTGAAGGGAGGATAACTTCTTCTTCCTCTCTTTGTTTACCAAGATATTCTTTTAATCCTATTTCTTTTATTTTAGCACTCATAGTTTTCAAATCCATTTGATTGAAAAATAGAAATCTTTAGAAATATTATACATCCGCAGCAATACTAGTTCCTGAGAAATCACAATGTTCTTTAGTCATATCTCCAGCAGCTAAATCTAATGACCAATCACTAAACTTAACACCAGTTACAAGATAACCTGCAACCTGACCTGAAGATTCATTTGGTCGTATTCTCACTTTACATTCAATCATTTCATCTGCTGTTACACCTGCCAAATCACTTAATAGTTTTTCAACTCCATCAATAACAGCTACTTTGTTATTCGCTTCCATCTTTAGAAACGGTCTCTCTATAGTTCCTGTAATTTCCTGTTCTCCCTCTAATATTGCCAGTGGATCTTTCTTGCCTATCACATAAACCTTCTCCATACTTACTGATGTACTAAGAGGATTTCTGTCACAATAAGGATCTGGTGCAGCTTCGAACCATGAAGCATTGTCATCTGTTCCTATGATTCTAACCTCTCCGTACCACCCTTTCATTGGAAAATAAGCCATTTTCTGTTCTCCTTTTATTTTTTAATTTCTAAATAAGCTTTTGAGTATAAATTAAATATTGAATTTTAAACCATTTTTTAATAGATTTTGGTGTATTTCTTCAAGAAAAATTATTATATAAATTTTAGTGTATTAAATTGTGGAGGGAATAAAAACATAAAAGCTTTATTGTTTATTTTATCCATACCTTTTCCAGTCCATATATTATGATGTATTGAACGATGAATTTCTTTTGGTATATAAATAACATATTCCTTGTTTATATGATGACCTTATCTATACGGTATTTACAATGAAAGTCAGTTGTGAAGCTTCTAAAACTATATTTCCAATCTCTTCATACCCCACATCTACAGCAGTTATATACGCAGCAATTAAATCATCATATTTATCTTGTATTTCGCTTAATGCGCTTTCGATAACAGGAAGATCAGTAAAAAGATATTCTTCCTTATATTTTTCTACTAAGGTAACAGCAAAAATGATATTCATAGTTTGCATACCACCACCAATTACATTCATCTCTGGTTCGATACGATCTAATATTATTGAAACATACGGAACATGACCAGTATCTGATGCTGTTAGATAATGTTGAGCAAAAACCGGTATGGATATACCGGCATTCTCTAAAGCTAATTCAACTTCAGCTTTAACTATATCAAGAAATGCTTTCCCTCTTTCTATATATGACATTTTTCTTTCCTACCTTTTAGATTTTTATTCATTTACCTTTTTTACTTCCCACGTTCTTTCTTTGACTGCAATCTTTATACCATTTTCTATTACGGAATTAGCTAATTCCTTGTATTCAGTGGCTACTCCCTGTACACCTGTCATAGGAGAGAGAGTCTCCGCCCTAACCCTATACAAATAAGCGGTGTAGTATTCACAAGCTAAATTCATAATGTTATCAGATAGAGTAACAAACATTACTGTGGAAGCCCATGTATTTGCTTGTGCAAGTAAGTAGGTTAGAGTATCATCGTAATCCTCATCATCTATATCTATTTCTACTATCCTTTTTACGTTTTCTATTGTTCCATAACTCATAATGAGCTTATCCACACTCCTATTTGATTTGAATACATTTTAGTTATTACAGGTTCAGTTTGTATAACGGTATCACTTAGATATTTTGTATTACCTCTCATACTTCCTAATCTTGCCCATTTTCTAAATACTACTATGCCTTCTTTTAATTTAACTATTGATAATACCTTCTTAGGCGGATGGGGATAAATCATTCTTCCCCCACTTCGTCCATAGGTGTAATAATATGCATGAGGACATATGAAAGTATCTATATAAACTCTTCCGCCATAAATACCACAACCTCGTTTTGTTGAACGAATTGCATCTCGCATTCGTGGTTCGTTAGGATGACTTTCTCTCTTCGGTCTCTTACTATATGGACAATTCTTCCTCAATGACCATTTAAGAACCCTTAATGTTTTTCCTTGTATAACAAAAAGACGAGAAGTTAGCTGCTTAGACATTTGTATAGGAGTATATCCAGTATATCTAAAACGAACAGTAGGTTGCATTTATGGTTTATAATCCCTTCTACCACCATATAATACTCGTTTTGGATGAAATCCGTCAGGGAAAGATAATCCTGCAAATTCTGTGTATTCCCATTCTGTTATACTATCTTTATCAATCGAACCTTTATTGATTGTGTCGAAGTACGATTTGTGCCAGTGTTTTCTATTCCAAAGAACCATTGTTTTTATTCCCTTCCCTTTTTCACTTCTTAAAAATATTATAATATAAATATGGAACTATTTCTAATATTCCTAACATAAAAAGAAATAATAGAAATAGTTTATATGGTAGAAAATGTTATTCCGTTTGCCCAGAATTTCTTAGCGTCCATTCTCATAGTTACTTTCACGTTTAACAAGTCATTCAATGGATCCTCAAAGTCATCCACCTTCACATCATCACGCATTCCAATACCACCAGCAGCCCTTCTGTCTAGTACACATATATCATAGCGAGTACCTGAAGTTGCAGTAACACCAAAAGAGCCAGTTGTAGTTCCCTGTACACCTAAACTGAGTGTGTGTGGTTTCAAACCCACAAGCGGTCTACCAATATCTTTGCTTCTAAATGCCTCTGGAACACCTGATTTTTCATAAGCCCCTACTTCATTAGTTCCTAAATCAGATGAACCACCTATGTATTCAAGTACTGCTCCCACTGCATTTGGAGACAAAACTACGGTATCAGGTTCATAGTTGTTATTTCTGAGTGCAGTAACCATATCCATAATAGTATTAATTACTCCTTTAGAATCTGCACTGGTTGCACTAAATCCACTATCCAGAAGTGCTTTCATAGCCAAATCATTTACTCTGTTCTCTGCTCTCTTACCTTCTTGATACATTATCAATTCGATTACGTCAAACTCGGAATCATCTATTAGCTCTTCTGGAATCCCTACTTTCTCACCGTATTTATCTGCTACAAACGTAACATCCGTAGCGAAGCTTATATTTGACCCTTCCATTAACTGGGCACCTGGAGCTACTGCTGGAAGTAAATCTGTGTTAGCGTTGGGAAGGACAAACCTCAGTTCGTTCTTACTCATAGTAAAAACTGGAAGGACATCTCTCATACAGAGAACATCTTCTCCACCTTTCATCAGCACTTTATACAATTCTTCCTTCACTAAATGTTCAGCAGTTATCTCGTAAGCTTGCATTAATTCGTGTGTTCCTTTCGTCAATCTCTTTTCGTGAAATGTTTTAATGTCATCATTTTTTCCAGCTTTCAACATATTCATTAATCTTGCAAAATCTCCCATTTTTATCTTACCTTTTTTCCTTTTTTTTAAATTTATAATTAATAACTTATATCTAATCTAATTCTACCAGTTGCGTCTGCTGCTATATTATCAAGAGCCTGTCCCACAACTAATTGGTTATAACTTTCATTCAAATCTAAATCAGTTACTTCCCCTGCCTCGTCTGCTGATAATCCCACAAATTCTCCAGCTACTATCTCACTTGCACCACTTTCATTCCGTACATAAACTACTGAAGGAGGAACTGCTACTGGAACTACCTCTCCGCTATCTATTGAATCTACAGCTACACCAACAGGCATATTCACAACGCCATCCAAAGTCATGGGTTTCACCGTCATATCCGCAGGACTACCATCTGTTTCCATACCAACCACTTGACCTGCCACAATAGCTGCTCCTGCGGTGAATGTAAGCACTGTATGACTACCTGCTATAACATCTTCTATTACCGTTGCCATTTTTTATTTATTACCTCTTTTTTATCTATATAATTAAATACGAGTTATTTTGCCGCCTTCAATATGTATATCTGAACGGTATTCCTCTTTCTTCTCTGCTTTCACTTCATCTACTTTGGGCTCAGCTCTAAGCTCTTCGAGTTCCTTTTTCATACTTTCAACAGTCTTCTCTAATTCCGCTATTTGTTTTTTCTGTACATCAACAGTATCATCTTCTTTCACTTCCACATCGCTTTTCACTTCTTCTCCCTCCGTTTTTACATCCTTCGTTTCTCCCTCTGTACTTTTTACTTCCTCTTCGGTACTTTTTACTTCTTCCTCTTTAACCTTCTCAGGTTCTACCGTTTTACTTTCAATGGATTTCACTTCAACTACTTGTGGTATAATCTTTATAGGAAGCTCTAAAACCTCTAATGACTTTTCCTTGTAGGGAGCTTTTGCTGGTAAAGGATATTTAGGCATTGGATATTTACCGTCTAACACACCTTTCCAAAACTTCTTCAATTCTTCCGTAACTATCTTCATTACATCTGCTTCTGTAAGAGCTTTTAACTCTTCTTCTTTATCTTCCACTTCTGTATTAGCAGTAACACCTGCAAAATACTTTTCAAGCTCATCTACTTCTTCCACTTCTTTTTCCTCTTCGTCAGCCATATCTCATACTCTCTCTTTTTTTAGATTTAGAATTATTCTGCTTGAACTTTATTTAAAGTGATCTTAATCGCAGAAACATAGAAGTTAGTATTTTCTTCGCTTTGCATTTCTTCGTCATACAATAAAGTTTCTGTAATTTCATATCCACCTAACCGTGTAGATATTAGAGCAACATCAACAGCCTTTTTGATATGCACTCCACGTGCTAATACAGATACTTCATTTTCTTGTTCCAAAGCTCTGATATAAGTATCCAAATTTTTCTTGCCTATAAACACGTCCATGTGTTCCGACCTTCTTTCTTGCTTTTCCTTATAGAAGTAAATATTAATTAAAAGTATGAAAATAAACAATTCTACATAAGTATAACTAAATTCTCACAACTATATTAAAAATATAGGAGTTAGTTTTACTATGCTATACTTTGCTATCAAAACTTACTATTTTAATTATCATGTAATATACAACGTTCATCTTTTTCACATATGTCTTTAGGAACATCTAAGATACACAATAAATTAGCCGGCAAAGAAGTGAATGATACCTCTACAAATCTTACTTTAGTTATCTTCCTCCAACATCGTCCATCTACACAAACCTTCTGGGTACATTCTTCTATTGGTAATGGATATTCAATATGAATAGAGAAGTTTCTAATTTCACCTTTAAGTATTCCTTCCCATGCCCTTAATGCCATATTCAAATCCTTTCTTAGTTTAACTATTATAAAGAAGCCCTTTTTATCAACATGAGTTTTTAAATTATTCCATTCAAGAAGAAGTTCTCCAACTTGCACTCCTTCATGCTCATTCATTACATTAAGAAACTTCGTGGGAGTAGATTTCATTTCTTCAAACATATTATTTAAAGCATCGTAAGTAATCTCGTCTCCCTCTAAATCTTCTACAGGTACTGATGCATAGCCGAAACAAATATTTTCATCGGTTGACTTAACAAGAGTAATACCGCTCATCTCGTGAACTTCCTTATCCCCTGAAGGAACAATCGCCAAATCATATAATTTAATGTTATTAGTGTACACTCCTGTATTATTAAATGTTATATGTAAATGATTTGGAGTTTCGTCATAAGGGATATTAAAATAATCACCAAACGCTCTGTATAATCTGAACAGAACAGCTTCCTTTTGATTTTCTGATAAGTCCTCTCCTGCGATTACAATGTCAACGTCTGAACCTTTACCATGGATCGCAACCCCTCCCACTAAATATATAAAATTTCTTATTAAAGCAGATTTGGAAAAACAACTTTTAACGTCATCCAATTCAAATTTAGCATTTTCTAATCCTTCATGCGAAGGGACAGGAAGGAATTCTCCCTTCATTGCTGCTTCGGTTAATCTTTTTATTTCATCTTTTTTCATTTTAACTTTTCAGTCATACTCCACATTATATGCGTATCTTGAGAAATATCTACTTTCGCTTTCATAGTTAGTAATTTAGGAATAAAGAAAGGACTAATACCTACATTTGGTGCTTTGGTTGTTATCATATTATCTGTGAATGTTTCCCCTTCTTTAATATCTCTTAATGCTACTACTGTTCTTCGATAATTATTAAAACACTCTGATTCATTATCCATTGGTTTTTTATAATGATACCTTAAAGCCTTTTCAGCATCACGTATATTTTGTACATATTCTTTTAGTTGTGAAGGCTCAAGACTCATAGCATGATCAAATCCCTCAAAACTATGATTAAGGGTAATATGCTTTTCAAATACTTCTGCTCCCATTGCTACTGCCACAGGAGCTATTGAAACACCAAATTGATGATCACTAAAACCAATAATGTATTGAGGATATAAATCTTTTAATATTTTAATAAAACGAAGATTCATATTTTTTGGTTCAACCGGATATTGACTACTGCAATGCATTATAGTTAATGGATATTTATCCTTTTTAGTTCTTCTCTTTCCTAATACACCCACAGCATCTTTTATGTTTTGCGTGTAAGCCATTCCTGTAGATATGTAAATAGGAACATTGCGTTTAGCAACCTCCACTAGTAACGGATAGTCAGTAAGACTGTGTGCTGCTAATTTAATGCCATCTAAATCTAAATCATCTAAAAACTCTACACTTTGTATATCAAATGGAGTTACTATAAAATCTATTTTATTTCTTTTGTATTCTCTTAATTCTTGATATTCCTCTTTTGATAATTCGAGATGTTCTCTAATTTCCCTATATGTTTTACCAAAGGAAGGGAAATCCATAAATGGTTTATCTAATACATCCTTAGTAACCATTTGAGAAACTGTTCGTTTCTGAAATTTAATTGCATTAGCTTTACATTTAATTGCCATATCTATAAGTCGTTTAGCTATCTCTACATCACCATTATGACAGAGACCCGCTTCTGCTATAATATAAGCTTTCATCTTTTGCTCCCATACACATTTGTACCTTCTATAATTGTATTAAATCCATAATCATTTAATTTCTTATTAATTACATTAACTGTTAGTTTTCCATTTCTTGTATGTTCACAAGCAATTACTACATTTTGAATATAATCACTAAACGATTTAACTCCCCCTTCTAACATTTCAATTTCGGAACCCTCAATATCAGCTTTGAGAAAATTTACATGCTTAATATTTAATAACTCACACAATCCATCTAAAGTAACAACTGGTAATTGTACAATCTCATTGGTTTTATTTCCTACAAATCCACAAGAGGAGGAAGTTTTACGAATAAAAAAATCTTTAACTCCACATACATCAAACAGACCATAATTAAGGAAAAGTATATTATGAAATTTAGAACTTTTATTTATTAAACTATTGAATAATAAGGGATTGGGTTCAATTGCTATTACTCTCCCTTCATCTTTAACTATCCCGCTAAATTGAAATGTCTCCTCTCCTACATGAGCACCAACATCAAATACTACATTCCCTTCAGAAAGGGAATAATATTTAAGATAATTATTATTTTCGAATGAACAATTAGTAATTCTCATTCCTGTCATTACACTTCCTTCTGTGCATAAACTGACATTACATTCATAAAGTGTGCATTTTTATCATTTTGATAAGGTGTACCATAGAAGGGATAACATATATTCGATATTTCAAATCCATTACTTTCTAACATTCTCTTTATACTTTGAGGATTAAAATAGAATAAATGTTCATCCGGTTTAATTAATCCTTTCATATGCGGATAATTATCAATATTAGGTAGATGTGAAATGACAAGTAATCCTCTGTCATATAATATGTCATATGCTTTATTTATATATTGGGAAGGAAATCTTAAATGTTCAAGAGTTCCTCTTAAATGCACCACATCATATTTAGTTCCAAAGTTATAAGTGGGAAAGTTACCAATACGATATCCCCCTCTAACATCTATTCCATCTTTATCAAAAGTATCGGATAAATAAGAAAGAAATGTACCATCTCCACATCCAACATCAAGAAATTTTCCTTTGTCCTCATATCGCATCAGTTCTGCTATGTCTAATTGATATTGTAATATTCGCTTTTCTCTTCCTTCATCTCGTGTAATGGCATAACCATCATAATTATATTTTCCTTGAGGAAATTGAAATACAACTTCACAATCTGTACATTTATAAAGATTATCCCCAGGTAGAAATCTTTCTACATTTTTAGAATTACAGATTAAACATTTCGGTATTTCTTGTCTTGCTGTCTCTAAATCCTTTTTAGTGTGTATGTCTACAAAGTTATGATTATCTTCAATAGTAGTAATGTGAGAACTGGGAATACCATCAAATAATGCTTTTCTGGAAATAACTCTCACCGTTCCGGTACGTCTTTTATTTATAACTGTAAAAAGATCTTCACATTCAGAAGTGAAATAAGTTTGAATGCATTTATCTATAAATTGAGGAGTTCTAAAAGGATTATCGCATTGTAAGATTACACATTCTTTTTCTTCCGGATAACTCTCCATAACTTCCTTTACCGGTTCAAGAATACTTACTTCTCCCTCAGAATATTTAGGGTTTCTTATGAAAGCATCTGCTCCATTCTCATTTGCTATACCCAGAATCTCTGCATTCTCTGATGTCACCACAACTTTATGGACTTTTCTTGCAAATAAAGCTTGTTTAATTGCAATCTCTACCAATGGAGAATTATTTATAATTTGTAAGTTTTTTTTAACTAACCTTCGAGAATATCCTTTTGCAGGAATTATAACCAACATAAAATATGTACCTCTCCCAATGATTACAATTTAGTTATATTATACTTAGGCTTTTCTTTCCACAAATAGCTCCACCAAATATCATCAAGTTTCCTATAAACAGAATAGTTTTCTTCTCCTTGTATTAGACTATATTCCCAAGGCTTTCTTCCGCATAAATGAAGTATTTTAATGCCATTCCTGATTTCTTTCCATTGTTGATAATGATAAACTAAAAATCGTTTAAGTACATTAAATTGAAGAGGGAGATATTGGAATTGAATATCTTTATTCCTAAAGATTAATTCATTAAGCACATCCTGATCCGCCTCTTTCCATTTTTGTTCTACTGCTATTTTCTGTATATCGTCAAAGCATGTTTTTTGAAATACACTTTTGTTTATAACAAACATACCTGCATTAATTTTAGTATGATTATCTTTATAATTTCTGAAAGGAACAATTCCTGAATCTTTCACAGCTAACATATCATACTTTGAAATCTCATTCCCTATAAGATAATCCATATTACCAAGACATAACATATCAGTATCCAAATATATTATACGATCATAATCTTTGAACACAGAAGTGAATATCATTAATTTAGGATATACTTTCTCAAATCTTGCAACGTGGGATTTCATATCTTTGAAGAGAGAATCATCAATTTTAACTATTTCATCCACTCTATCATAACGAGTAATATTCTCACTAATCAGAATCTTATGAGTAAATAATAATTGGGGTGAGTTCCTTTCTATTGAGTTAAGAAGACATTCTAATCCAATTAAATGATGTTGAGGAGATAAAAAAACTAATGCTGTATTTGGTGTTTTCATTTGAATGATATTCCTTTTATACCAACACTTTTTCTATATCTTTCTTCTTGAACGCCTTTAGTTTAGTATTAGGTGTAAGATTCCAAACTTTGTATCCATGTTCTTCCAAAACCTTAGCAGCGTGATTCATAGCAGCATTTTGTCTTTCAATAGCAGGATTATCATAACGAGCATTAGGAGCTTCTTCATAGAAATGCATTCGTGTTTCAGCTCCTGTTTCAAACCAATCCTGTCCTAAAAGATATATCGGATTACATCCCATATAAGCAACGATTTGTAGTATCATAAATACTACATTAGAACCCCAATATACTGTTTTATCGCAATCAAAGGAAAACTGTGGATAAGTAATTGGATTTCTAAAATCTAAAGGAACTATATTTGGTAATTCCATTAATTGAGAATAGCCTGCTGGTATAAATTTAAATTTACAATCAAAGTTTTTAATATCTTCCTCACGTTCTATCACACAATTTCTGCTTTCAACACCATAGTATTTAACTTTTAAACCCAAATGTTCAAATATTCTATTACATCCGAATGTGATTTCGTTTTCTAATTTAGATGTATCAATACCACTAAGAGAAGGACCGCAACCTAAAATAAAACAACGCTTATCTTTATGAATGTCTTTAAAATGTCTTATATTATACACCGCATTATTCCTAACATTTTCTATTTCTTTATTTATAATATTCAATCCTTTTTCTTGCATAATCTGTTGATAACGAGTGCCATTTATAAAATATGAATCTCCTCTAATACCATTTATGTTCCATTTTTTATTGAAGTAAAGTCCTCCCCTTTCATTTTCAATGCCTTCTCGATAGCTTATAAATTCCTCATTTCCTCCACAATCATGTATAGCATTGATGGAGGGAGTAATAGCAAATTCCCAATTTGTCCTTCTTTTGCAAGTAAGAAAGAAATCTTCATGTTCCCTACCTATTTTAATGCGTTCATCCCATTGAACTTCTTGGAACAACTCTTTTCTGAATATTCCATTATTAGGAATAATATCGAATGGTCTCCAATAGACTAAACCATCACTAACATCTACATTTTTTGGTAATCTAAGAACTCTCTCTAAATATCCATCGTTTATTTTCACATCCCAAGCTTCTACTTCGGGAAGATAGGTTTTCCCATGTAACCAACTTATTCCTATTCCACCCAGATTAGAACGATTTTCTAAATAAGGCAACATAGATAGTGTATTAGGAGAGATATAATTATCATCATCTAATTGTAAAATATAAGTTGAATCTGACATCCTAATCATTGCATTTCTTACAGCAGATAATCCTTTATTAAAAGGAAAAACTAAAAATGTAATATTAGCATTTTTAGAATATTTATCTACTATTCCTGCGTGTAAATCACGGAGAGCTGGAGAACCATCATATCCTACAATTATATCTTTTACTCCTGCATTTAGTACTGATAGAAGACACTGTTCAAATTTTTCAGGACGCAAAAAAGCTTTTATATTACATGAAATATCTTTTTGCATATCATCTTCCTAAGTTCATATTTAAAAATATATTGTTTCTATAAGATGTAAACAATTCTGAGTAGATTTTGATACTCTAAGTCTTTTTTTCTTTTCTTCTTCTTTATGACACTTCAAACATAAAGTAATGCCAAAAACACGTCCCGAAGCATGATAATTTAATATTTTATCACAAACAATTTTCTTCTCTTCAAAGGATAACTTTCTTGTATCTATTACAAATAGGGATATAATTTCTGCGAGTGTTTTTTTATTGTGATGAACTTCTAATTTACCACCTTTCTGCCCACATTTTTGACAAGTAAAATTATCCCGTTCAAGAATTGGTCTTGTCCAAATCTTATATAATTTTTTATAGAGCATTTTCCGAAGAGAAGGATTATCTTCATGTTTTACTTTGACAACACCTTGCCACTTTTGTCTTTTCTTTTTTCTCCTTCTCATATTCACCCTCCAGGGTGAAGACACTTTGAGCATATAAAATTAGAATCGGAGGGTTTTATTCCTATCGCTCTGTCTATAAAATCTTTGCGTTTTTGTCCATTCCATATTTCTTCTAATGTATTAGTCTTAAGACTTCCCCACACTTCATCTCTATCATAACAAGCACAACATGGTAGGATTTCTAAATTATAGAGAATATGTAATCCCGCTCGGTATCTCCAACAATCAAAAGGATTAAATTTATCTATTGTTCTATGAAACTCAGTGCCATCCCATGGACCTATTCTTACTTTTCCTGCTCTGTTATGGAATGGATAATATCTAATATTCATATTCTTAATAGGAATATTATAAAAAGTAAGAATCTTATTTATTGTTTGAAGCCATTCTTCTTTAGAATAAAAATACATTGAACCGTCTATTGACATCCCAGAAACAGTATTTATGAATGTTTTTATTCTACTATTATTAATTTTAAGATAATTTACCATATTTTTAAGTGCTATATCATATTTCTCTTTACCAGTAAGAAATTCCCATGTCTTTTTATCTTTACCAAAAAATGAAAAGAATATCATAGAACGATTTGTCTTATCATGTTTTAAAAGCACGTTTATTATCTTTTCCGAAATATCAGAGCTTAATGGAATTCCATTAGTTGATAATTCTACATAACATTTAGGGAAATATTGAAATATAGTTTCTACTCTTTCTACTATTTTCTTATCCATAAAAGGATCATTCATTAAATATGGACAAATTTTGTTTGAGTAATCCTCTCCAAGAAATGATTTCAATTCATCTAACACATGAAGGAATGATTTATCATTCATATATCCTGGATTTTTATAATGCCAACTGTGTCTGTAGGGACAAACTATGCATTTTCCGCTACACGCTGAAATTGTCATAATTTGAATTAATTTTATTTGGTTGTTCATTTTAACACTCAAAGTTTTCTGGTAAATATTCTAAAATATCAAAATTATTAGAATTCATTTTACTATCCACTTCACTTTTTCTTTTAATTGCACTTCTCTTAATTTTTTAATATCAAATGAATTATAAGCATATATTTTCCCGTTCTCAATTTCTGGTGCAGTTATTTGATATACTATATTTGGACAACCTATTGTAGGCCAAGCAGGGGAATGTATTGCTCCCGCACCCATTAATAGTTTGTCAAGCATTGCAACATACCCAGCTTTTAAAGCACGATGTAAAAAGTCCTTATCCTCAAAACCCCAACCCACATCATATCGCTCATCATAAGAATTTATATCCAAATATAATTGAAGAGGGGCAGCACCAAAACTGTATGTAAAAGCAGGGTTTTCTACATTTACAAAGCGAGCATTCCCACCTATTCCTCTTTGGGACATATAATCTACGAATGGCTTCTCATTATTAAAAGCCTGTGATTTTTGTCCTATCAAAAGAAACTTTCCATCAAAGTGAGATATGTCGTTTTGTAGAACATCAAAAAAATCTTCTTTAAAGAAAATATAATCATCCGCTCTTACAACCCACTCGTTTTCCACGAATGAAATTGCTGTATTAAGAGATTGTGAAAAATCCCGATTCCATTCCTGAGTAGATGGTTTACAAGGAGAATAAACTATTTGTTTATATCCTTCTTGTTCAGATAACCATTGTTTAGTTTTTTCGTTGTAGTTACTATCTATGATTATTAACTCACTTTCTTCGTGAGTATTTTTAAACAAATTCTCCAGAACTTTGGGACCACGGTTAGTAGCCACAATAATTGATGTACCAAAAGGTGTTTTCATATTTTTATGTGCCTCTTCTTTTTTTTGTTCTAAAATTATTAATTATAAGAAAACATAGTAAAGTATAGGTATGAAATATCTGTTTACGATACTGAATATATCGTATTAGAATTTAGTTTAAATTACATAGGTTTATCAGAATTTAGTTAAATTCTTGAGTTTCTCTTTCACTATCTCAAAACCCAACTCTTTTCATGGAAGTGATGAGAATTCGAACTCATAGCTTCTTCCTTGCAAAGGAAGTATTCTGCCAATTGGAATTACACCCCCAAATAAATATTAATCACCTCTAAAGTAAAAACCAATTGCTGCCCCGGTTAATCCTATAAGAGCTTCGGGGACTGTCATTTCATGTAGATACATGATACAAACTGAAAGACTTAACATTAATGCAATAGTTGCTCGGACTGGATGAATGTTTTTTGTTCTCATTTTAATCAATTCCTATATTTCTCTCTTTCTCCCTCATCAAAAATAGCTTTCCAGTTCCTATCTTTTATAGCACGTATCAAAGCAGGTAATTGAGACCATTTAATCATTAACAAGAAACCTATGAAAATAAATATCATCCCGAAAATCTCATGCCCAATTATCTCCAAATCCATACCTCCTCCATTTGAAAAATAGTGTTCGGCTACCAAAGCTACACCTAAACCAAATAACCCAAAACCAAGTATCTTACGATTTTTTTTCCAATTAAAGTTATTCCCTGTCATTCTTTTTTCCTACATTTCCATCTCAAACATTCCTCTAACTCATTCCTCATTCTTCTGTCCTTTTTAGATATGTGTTTCAATTTATATTTAAGTCTATCAACGGAAAGATAGCAAAAATCATAATCCTTAGGATTATCCCAAACATCTCTACGCTCCATTGATAGATATTTCCTTAGTTCTTTTTTCATCTTTTAATTTAAATTACTAAGCATTCATTTATATAGTTTAGTATTTACCTATAGGTTTTACCTGTGCTTCAATGCCCTTCTCTATTTCGTTGCAGACTTCTTGATTCAATTTAATTATAGTTCGAGAAATAGAGTCAAGATATATATCCAAAACACATAAATCTGAGAGAACTTTATTTGTCACACATTTAGGTTGTATATCTTCACATTTTTCATCTTGTGGCTCCCCAAAACCAAATGTTACATTAGAAAATCTATTAATGTCATCTAACATATTACTCGATTTAATTATTAATAATTTTATTTTATGCTGTACCCTATCTAATTTTCCTTCTTTAACTTCTGTCCGAGTTTGTTCCATATTTTATGAACCTCTTAGTTTATTTTTTATAATTAATATTCTATTATCACTTCATAACATTAACTTATAATAATGAAATGGTCTTGTTTATTCTTATCAGAATTTACATAGAATTAGTTATAATAGAGAAATATTAATAGACTTCCATACTCTCAAATACTTATTTTATTATTTCCTCATTTATTTAGAGATTCCTTTTTTTAAATTTGGGATGGTTATCTAAACCCCTCGGCTATTGAGTTTATTAAACCCATATTCTTATTTATCTTAAGAATATGAAAAATTGCATTATGAATCACTGTTGGTATGTAAATTACGTTTTCCATATCAATATGATGGGCATCACATTTAATCCCTTCTATAGAATTATTCAACGGGTTAAAACCCATTTTATTTCGTCTAAAAGCATTTCTGGTAAGCTCTTGTGTTTTTCGCTGAGGATATGTTTTTCTTTTACTTCTCCTACTTTGTTCCCTACGTCTCTCTATATCGTTATGTCTATACTTCTCTTGATATTGTTTGACATTATTCGGATTTTCCGCTCTCCATTTTTGAACTCTTATTCGTTCATTTTCTTTATGAGTAACATAGTGTCTCTTCCAATTTTCTTTTTGATCAGAAATACCAATACTCGAATTACCGCATACCAATCCTTTTCGATTAACAATAATTTGAATGTAACTTGAAAAGCCACCAATATTTTTTTGGAAAATAGTTAGTTTTTTATATATCATTTACATTCAGCCTCTCTACTTCCCCATTCTTCATATTCTTCCTTGCTAAATTTGTCAAGCTTCATTTCACTAATTATATTATGAGTACCCTTATCAAGATGACAATAGGGATTAGTAGGGTATGGCTGAGCAGTAGATTCCCAAAACCAATATAATGGCTCTCCTTTTGGTCTCTTAAAAGCCTTAATTACAAATTTACCGTTAAACAATTTCTTATTTAAAGCCGGTAATTTATCATCGGAATAAAAGAAAAGTTCATGGTAATCTGGACGTTCACATCCAGTAGAGACCTTACCCGTCCAGATTGTTCCAAGATAACCATATCCAAACTTTGTAGCACCCACGTCTCCGGGAGCTATCCAGAAACTACTACTATGCATAATATATTTATCAATTATCTTTGCTCCCTCTTTATTAATTAATGGTTCTTCAACTTTCTTAATAACCCTCTCTGGTTCGGAGATTCCTGATTTCATTTTCGAGAGAAACAAAACTTTTTGAACGTTAGCGGGACCGGCTTGTTTAGGATTTAATTCACCAAGCATTCCTCGTATATAAGATTTCATATCTTCATCAACAATTACACCTTGGAATATCTTTTCTTTTAAACCACTTAATATCCATCGAAGATCACAATGGTTGCTATGCCCTAATATTATTTCTTGAAAGGATTTCTTACCTTTATCAAATACCTCTTTGTCTTCTGGTAAAACGCCTCTAATGTGGAATTGGGCAAAAGCGATACCATTTCTTTGATCTGAATAATATTTTTTAGGAAGGGATTTTAATTTATAATCTTTAACAATTTTCTTATATTCTTCTTCTGGAAGGACTTTCGTAGATTTTTCAGAATCCTCATATTCAAAGGTAAAATATTGTAATGGAGATTTAATGAAGTTCTTAATATTATCTGGAAGACTTATATTTCTTGGTATTTTAAAGTTATTAACCTCTTTTATCTCATATACATAAAAAGGATAATTAAAATTATGCTTTTCAGTTATTTTATGTAAGTTAATACCCTCTTGAAACATTATTTCATCATTTATTTCTTTAACTCTACCAAAAGTAAGAATACCATAAGCAAATTCTCTATCGCAATATAAGAATTTTTGATTAGTAAGATTGTATTCCTTTTGTCTAACTATAGCTTTCTTTTCTTGAGAATATACTAATTTTGCATATTTAGAAGGTATATAAATCCCTTTGTTAAGAACATGAACATTTTTAGTTGTCCGAGACTGAAGTTCAGACTTTACCATTTCAAATAGTAAATCCAAATTCCCTTTACTTAATTTTTTCATTTATAATCTTTTTTTACTATCATCTATTTCTACAGAAATTACAATTAGCAACTTTAGTTATATTTTCTTATGTTTCTTTTCCTCGATTTTATCAACTGTTGTACTTCTTCTGTAGTAACAAAAGCTCCTACAACATTAGAAATTTGCTCTGCTGTTGCTTTGTTATTAATAGAAATTAACTCTTCTACAATATCTCGTATATATCCTTTCATTAAAACTTATCTTTCACTTTCATTTTATAATTTCTTTAATATTATTATCTTAATATAGGACTCTCTTCTATAATAATATTAATATTTAATATTATAATTATATTATTATTATTATATTTTTATTTATCTCCAACTATAATAATAATTTTCATATAAATCCAAATTTATTGGTAAATCTATTTCTCTATAATTATTTTCTATTTTCGTATAGAATTTTATTCTACTAATAATAGGAAAATATCTTTTCATATATTTGTATTCCTAATAAGTTAATTATATATTATTATTTAAACTTTTATACAATTCCTTTAATTTATCTAAGGACAATAACCTAGCATGTTCTATAAACTTCTTAAGCTCTCTAGGAATTCTCTTACCTTCAATATGAGATAAATCTTCAATAGACATTCTTTTTGGTTCTAATAAACTTAATCTATATAAAACTGTAAGATCATCACTTATCTTTCTTTCAGGAACTAATTCTACACATCTTCCTACATAAAAAGAATATCTTGGATATTCGGGATGTTCTTCATTATCATATCTAATAATCTCTTCTGCTGATACTCTTAGAATTTCTCCTACATCACCTTGTATATTACTATTATTCGTTTTGGACATTACCAAAACATATCTTCCCTTTTTCTTATCTAAAACTTCTTTACCTCTATACAATTTGTTATCCATAAGAACTCCTGCAGTATCGTACCAATCCTTAGTTTTCATAGAAGCTAATGCTTTTGCATATTCTTCTGATATATCTAAACCCGTTAAATAATTGAATGTCCTTGTTGTTCCTTTTACTTTATCCTTTGTTAATATAACAGTATCTATTTCTCTGAAGATTTTAATTTTTGTCCATGTCTTATTATTTCCTAAGATGTATTTCCCGTCTGTTTGCTTCAAAACTACCCCTTCTGCTAAATGAGTAACATACTTATTATCTTTTCTTAATCCCTTATTATTAATAATAAAATCCCAAACTTTCTTTATGTCTGCTATCCTACCTGCTTTTATAATATATGCGGAATGTCCCGCTTCAGTTTTTAAAGTTGGATGTTCTATAAAGATGTGTTTAGAATCTTTTACTTTCTGAAGGTATTTTAATCTTTCAAGTAATGATAATTCCATAAGATTCTTACCTTCATAATACATTATATCAAATACATACAAATATGAAAATGGTGTAAGTTTTTCAGCATCCATCTTTGAGTTTACTATTGAATTCATAATCGTTCTGTGCAAACCTTCTGTTCCATCCATTGCAAATAATTCAGCATCAGCTATTGTATTATTAGGAAAGTTCTCTTCAATTTCTTTAATCAAAGCAATAAGACGGTGGGAGATATTAGGAGATTTACGTTTAAGTCCCTCAGGATCCACAAGTATTGTAGCTTTATTATCTACTTTCAAGACAGTTACTCTTAACCCGTCTATCTTACTTGAAACAAGAATATTTTTCTTATCCCAACCAAGACGCTTTAAATCACTTTCAAGTAGTTCAAAATCCATTCTGTACCCAGGTTTAGATAAGCTAAGATAATCTGCTTTCAATTCTTTAGTTTTCTTTACTTCGCCTGTAAGATGTAAACTTTCTCTCGCTTCTCTTATAAACCTACTTAAAATATTAGGATTTTTATTGTCCTTAAAATATTCTGATGCCTCTCCCTCAATCCTCTTAATTGAATTCAAATCACAATTATAAGAATAACCATCTTCCAAGCATTCTTTATAATGTTTTTTCACAAATTGTTTAGCGTGTTTTTCGCAAAACCAAACTAATGCCATTCCTTCAGCCCAAAGAATCTCATATTGAGGAGGAGATTTACATTCCATACAGGAAGAACGAGAATGTTGAGATTTCTTATTCCGCTTTTCTTTAATCTCTTTTAATTCCTTTACTAACTTTTTATCATATTGTAAAGTCATATCTTCTGAAGCCCAATAAGTAGGAATATTCCAATTATCTTTTAATGTCTTCAATACTTCATTCTTATGAGTAATTAAATCCTTACGGAAATTAGTAAGAGAAATAGATAATAAACCTTTATGTTTCTTAGTTCTTTCTATTGAAGTCAGGAAGTTCTTAAATGTTATCTTCTTCTTGTCATCTTTTGCAAAGTTTCCGACTCCACAGATTAAATGAGAAGCTGGCAATGAAATGTCTTTTATGAGCTGTTGACTCAAATAGAAAGATAATTCGGGGATTACACATAAATTATGTTTGGGAAACTTAATACCGATTTGCGGATGATGAGGAGAAACTGGACATTTAATCACGTTTATTCTTAAATTATTAATCTTAAAGTTTTTGGTTATCAATTTAATATGCTTTCTTAATTCTACATCTTCAGCATATTCTTTAATTGCTCCTATTGAATAAATAGGAATATTCTTATCAACATAAAACTGATATTTTGAATATTCATCTCTGTCAATATCAAGAATAAATACTGCATCTATATTCTCTACTTCTTGGGTTGGCTCTATTAATATTCTTGTTTCACCTTCCTCTACTAATATACAGGAATGGTATTTGTTAGTAGCTAAAGTACCCAAAAACGTTGTTTTAATAGTCATTGTTCTCCTCTATCGTTTAATAAAAAATCAAAAGCTATGCTATTTATTTCAAACATCCCCTTCCTCGTTTGAAGATTATGGGATACAGAACGATGTAATTCTTTAGGGATATAAATTATTTCCGTACGTGATATATGATGACCCTCCGAATTTTCAAATGGTTCATTTAGTGGTATAGCATCTAAAATAATATCACGCCGTTTTATTGCTTTTTTGGCACTGAGTTTCCTAATTTTTTCTGGATTAGCTATTTCCCATTTTTTATGAGATTTTCTTACTTTATCTGGATTTCTCTTTTGCCACTCCACAGATTTCTCATTTATTTCTTCTCGATGTGCAATTTGATATTCTTTATTGTATTTCTTTAATTCACTTTTATGATGCAGTTGATATTTTTTATTATATTCTTTTATCTCTTTTTGATGTTTTTCTCTATATTTCTTTTGATAATTTTGATATTTTATTTTATATTTCTCATCCTCTTCCATATGTGCTTTATGATAAGCTGCATTATACTTCCTTATCTTTTCTTTGTGTGTTTTCTGATATTGTTTTGATATATCTTTGTGTTCACTATAATATTTCTTGCGATATTTTCTTCTTTCTTCTTTATTTTTATACATATTCATCTTTCCCCTTATTATCATAAAGAAAAGTTGCTGATGCTAAAAGAAAAGCTTCAAGAGGAATTCCATATTTCTCTGCTCGTTTCTTCAAACTAATAAATCCTTCCTTGTCTGTTAATTGAACAACATATTCAAAAGGAGAATTACACTTCTTAAGTTGTCTTCCGATTACATGAAGGGTGTCTGTCCATGATAAAGGAAGAAGCTTATCCAATTCTTTACTTATTTTAATAGCACTACTCTGAGAAAAGCATTTAGTGTTAATATTACTTGTTAGTAGGAAATCTCTAACCCACTTTATGTTATCCTCACAGGACTGCACCCTACCGGACAGTTTCCCAAGAATGAATAAATATTGCACTAAGAACATACCTGCTGCTCCAATTGCAATTATATATTCATACATTTATTTTCTGCTTCGTTTTTCTCATTTCTAAATTTTTATTACACATATATATATATATAATTAAATAAAATCTTTAATTATTTAAATATGTAAATTTGTTTCTATATACTATGGTCGAATTATAAATTTAGAATTTGGATCTATTATTAATTTATTGGGAGGAACTAACTCAAACTCACCCATAATTACAATGCTGTTAACCATTGTTAAAGTTGCATTGAGAATGATTTTATTGCCTATATCAACATTTACAGTTGAATCTTCACATACCACATCCTCATCAATAATCCAATCACCAGAAACGTAACCGCAATTACATAGGTTTGTAGTATTTGAAGGGTCTAAAGGATCAGCATCACAATTGTCAAGAACAGAATCCCCATCTGTATCATTGCTTTTCGGGTCAGTCCACTTTTCAAATAATTCTACATAATCATTCAATTCATCAGAATCTGTATCTAATGCAGCTAGGGTTGTATTATCTGGTAGATTTAAAATGAAGAAACTTTTGTATTCATGGGTGTTATTAATAAAAGAAATTATAGAAGGAGCGGACATTACACCCTTCAAAGCAAACAGATTTATTTCGTTATTCTCAAAGTACACATCATTTATATCCCAAAAGATATTTTGAAGATTATATGTAGAATATTCAAAACCGGGTAAATTAGCTTTCATTGTAGAGTTTGATGAATAAATCTGAATTTCCTCATATCCCCCATTATCTAAGTTAGGTGAGGTTTCCTTATCATAATCTAAATACATCTGCTCTATGGAATTATTCCACCATATATGAAGATAAATATTATCAACAGAAGTGTTATCCATTTTAATGGTTTCATCTATATAATACCCGATAAAATTAGCACACTGCCGTTCCTGAGAGGTGGTTGGAGAAGTATAATATGCTAAACCTGTATCATCAATAGTTCCATTTGTGCCTTGTTCGTGAGCTAAACATCTATCTGATGTTTGATCAGTGTTATAAGTTGCATTATAAAGATAGAATTGTTCATAACTGAATGGTTCAGCAGTAGCATTCAATCCAACGTACTTTCTCCATTCTTCTATTGTTCCCCAACTCTCTTCATAATCATAGTAACTCCAAATATATATCTTAGTTAAAACAGTACCAGTGGTGTTAGCCCAAATATTAAAAGTGTAATAATCGTAAGTAGGTTGATCCGTAATATTTACAGTGTAATAATCACCTAAAGGGGTCATTGTGTAATTAGTCCAACAAGTTTCGTTTTTCCATTCCGCAAAAATAGCATCTACTGTTCCCGTAATATTTACAGTTATGTTTATCCAATTTTCAATTTGCCAAGTTCCATTACGATAATAATGATGTGTTGTATCCGTTCCAAAAGAACTCTCATTTGCATTTCCTGCTTCAATTAATTCACTAAAAGTTAGTACTGCTGCTTGTGTTGTAAAATTAGCAGTTGTGCTGTTATCTGTAAGTAAGATGTTAGTAATATTATAAGACCACGCTTGATAATAGTATTTCGTATCTTCTGTTAATGTACTAACAGTAATATTTGGTATGTCTGTACTGTTATCCCAAGCACTCCACGATTCAAAACTCATATTTTCATACAAAGAATACTTCCATCTGTTATGAGCAGTTTGATTTACATCCCAATCAACCCACTGTGAAGTTGGATTGATAGAACCTGTTGTTACGTTTGAAACAGATGGTATAGTTCCGGATGGTGCATTAATAATAATCATAAATGTATCGTTATCTTCACCATTCCATCCATCCGTTACATTTATTACCACCTCAACAACACCATACCAATCATCTGCTAAAGTGTAACTAACGTTACTGGATGCATTTATTGTTACGTCTACATAAGCACTTTGATTATTAGATTCAACTAAATAAGTTGGATTGTCTCCATCTACATCTGTGAAATAATCGTCCAAATCGAAAATATCTGTTTGGTTTATATTCTCATCAGTTGTATTATCAGGGAGACCACTTAAAACCGGAAGATTATTTGGAATTTGTGTATTCTGTGAAATAAATGAGGATAGATCTCCAATCGTATTATTATATCCAGCAATAGATATATTACTCCATCCATGTGCTATTAATCCTGTATTATTATAATATGTATTTGATGAATCATTTGTCCAACTATCATTTACAGAAACATTAAAAGTATTAGTATTTGAACCAGTATTCCAAGTATGATTCACCCAGAAATTACCAGTTGTATTTACTAATCCAATAGGAACTCCTGCTTCTCCATCTAATACTACTATATTCATCGTATAATTATCTGTGCTACAGTATTCATCTGAAACACCAAAATCAACATAATAAATTCCTTCTACAGAAGTCCAATTGCCCTTACCAGTAGTTATACTAAAGTCTATAAAGAGGTCTGTTCTATTACATGAAAATGTAAAACTATCACTATCAACATCTATTGCATCATAATCTACATATACATTCTGAGTTTCGAATCCATTCCAATCTGAAGTATTTGTTATTGTTATAGGATTATTGGGAATTTGAACATTATCTAATAAGTTTCCAGTACTTAACATTCCTGATGAATTATATGCCCAAACAGATATATTAGACCATCCGTGTGGACTCATTCCTGAACCATTATAGAATGTATTTGTAGTATTATACCATGAACTATTTACAGAAACATTATAATCATTAGTTACATTGCCACTACCTGCTTCCCAAGTATAATTTACCCAAAAATTACCGGTGGTATTTTGTAGGTTTATAGGATTTGGTGGAATGTAAGTGATAGAAGATTCTTCATCACCTAATTGTGAAGTTGGTTCGATTGAAGCATATTTACTAACTCTAAACTCACCCATCCAACCTGTTGATGGAGTCGTATAAGACCCATAATACGGCAATCCTCTTAAATCTCCAAATATTACATAATTAATATCATTTAGACTAACTGTATGTGAGTAAGTTTTATTGTGTTCTACAACAGCTCCCCTTGTTATCTTGCCTGTCATTGTTCCAGAAGTAGC
>JAGMES010000150.1 GCA_023128035.1 Halanaerobiales bacterium
GGATTATCTAAATCGCATTCAGGATAAATTAATTTACATAGGTCTTCTATTGTCCCTAAATTATAAGAATATTCATGTGAATACTGCCAATCTGACTCTACTTCACATCCTACTCCATTGTCATTTTTTATAACAAATTTATATTTAGATTGTTGGTCTGGTCTGCCTAAGTCTTCAACATGTTCTGCAGACATAGTTAATTTATAGTTTGTAGTCATTATACATCTTCTCCGGTTATCCTAGGCTCTTCATGCCACAATGGTTCATCGTCACTACTTTTATCGTCATCCCCAGAACCTGGTGCATCAGAGTCATTATTATCTGTAGTAGAAGAAGGATCGTCACAACAATAGCAACAGTCTCTAAATGTTGTTTCGAATACATCTCTATTCCAAACTCTTTCAGGGACAGAATCCCAGTCAGTGTCAAAAAATAATTTATTGGTTAAGGCAAAACTAATATAATGCCATGCTGAACCTTCATTAGGATAATCACACAGATCCTTCATTACAAAATATTTATCTACTGTTTCTGCCTCTGTATTTACATATGTATAGGTTACTTCTCCGCAAGTACAGCCAACTTCTCCCAAAGGAAAACCCATCTCGCAACAGCCAGAACACCAACCACCATAACTGGTAAAAGGCCAAGTAGTAATCCTAAGGTAAACAGTAGCATCAATAGGAACTTTATTAATTGCATGTAATGTAAGAGCTGCCGAAAAACTATAACGGGCTGTAACTGCTGTGTCGTCACACTCATTAGGTTCGCAAACCTGACTTTTACCAAATTTAAAATAAGAAGATGTTCTTTCTGTAGTTGATTGTTGATGTCGATAAAATGGTCTTGTAAAACCTGAGTCACTAATAGCACCACCACATTGAGTATATATTCTTCTTTGATAAACTGAAAAAGATGGTGATACTGGACCATATCTACAAAGTATCAATACATTTCGTATGTCTTCTAAAATAGAACCTTTTATTTCATATTTATCATATTCATATCTAGATGTAACTCCGTCTATTTTTCTATCTTGATAAACTGTTTGTACTGGATCGTATTGGCTATTTAGGTCATCTAACTTAGTATCTGCAGATGGATTAATATCAGATGCTTCTGCATATTTATCAGAAATTTGCGACAGAATAGAACTTATATCTACTGGTTTGTAATATCTTTCAAAACCATCCATAACTAAATCGTAACTATCTGGGCTTACCCACATTCTGCAATCTGTACCGTCGTAGCCTGGAGGATTCCCCCAATCGCTGTCCCAATACAAAGCGTTCTTTTTCCCAAAGCCTTCCTTCCAAGTTCTTCTCCAGCAGGCGATTGGTTCTGGATACCAATTTGGGTCGTATAGGTCACCAGCAGATATAGAGGCTTCTATTTTTCTTTTTTTAATTACAGCCCACATTGGTGGATAAACAAAATCTAAGTACCAATTAAATCTACCTGCTTTTTTTAAGAACAGTTCGAAACAACTACCATTACAATTCCAAAACATTTGATTATAACTACCACTACCTGATTCATACGGGTCTTGTAGGGAATATTTATTTGGAGACCATCCCTCAGGATAAGTCCACTCTTCATTGTAATCATTATATGTATTGTTAAATGTTAAAAAATTAGATATATAAGTTGAATCGACAGGAAGAAACCAACCACCAGTATCAATAGAGTATTCTGCTTGAGATTGATAACTCTCACTTAGTTTATATTCTGAATATGGCTCTCCTCCTTCACCTGTATTCTCCACATATCTTTGTGAAGATATATCATACTTCGTAGGAGGATGACTTTTACTATCTAATATTCCGTAACTATTTCTTTGTGGCCATGAATACCAATCTCTATAGTTTAAATTCAAAGAGCCGCAACAAAAAATAGATATTTCACCTGTTGCTCCTTGATTTGTTGGGTCACTAACATGGTACTTATCATACTCTACTTTACCTTTGTAGATGAACATATACTTACCATCAATATAACTTCCATCATTGTGACAAAAAGCCATATTATTTTGTTCTTTAGGGTCAGTACATGAGGGTAAAAATCTATCTGCTTTAATATCTGTCCAATAATAATTTTGACATCTACTTAATTCAGGGTCACTATCTTGAGTTCTTTTTATAGAACCTTGTACTATTTTGCTTGCTACTCTTGGACTCCAACTGTAATAGGCACCATCAAATGCTGTTCTCTGCCAATAAGCATTAGAATAATTACCTGTATGTCGGTCTATAGGAGGATTGTTACTAATTATATTTGTAAAGCCGCTGCCACCACAATTTAATTCTCCATTCGTAAAAAGAACAGCAGGAATATGTCTTGCTGGATAATCAATTAGATATTGTTCTTGAACTTCTGTAGTCCATCCGGAATAATCAGGATGTGAGGTAGGAGTAGTTGTAAAATCTCCATCCCAACAGTCCCATTCTCCTCCATAATGATAAGCAGATTCCTTAACATATCCTATGTTCATACCTAATGGCTGTGAACCATTGTTAGAGCCACCAGAGTATCTGTATTCCCCTGCTCCTAACTCTACAGTATTACCATCAGTATCTTCATAGATTCTTTCTAGGTATGTAGAGGAACTCCCATCAGCCCACTTAATAGATAGCCAACTAGGATATGCTTCTTGAACAGTAAACCTACCAGCCCAGGGATGCCTAACAAGGAAGATCCTTTTTCTTAAATCTTCAAAATGACGATGAGTTATTTCTGTGCCAGCTTCTATGTTCTGCCAGTCGCCCTGCTCCCAGTAATTGCTTTGCCTTCTCCAATTTTCATTAATAATCGACATTCACTTATCTCTCCACTACACCTCTATCTTATTCAGATAAGCAAACTCTCCAAAATGGGTGGACGCTGCCTTGTTATACGCTTTTGCTGCTTCTATCTCATCAGTGAATGAACCTATATAATGTTGTTTTTTATTAAGGTCTATTCTTGTTCTCCATTTTTTAGTTGATTTCTGCCAACTAACACCTTTGTATTTTGAAGTGCATGGTTCCCCACAAAAACTTTCAGATTTTTGTCTATTCCTATGGTTTTGAGAACCAGTCGCAACTCTTAGATTCTCTTTTCTATTGTCAAGCCCGTCATGGTTTCTATGGTCTACCTCTTCTCCTTCTTTTGCTTCCATAACAAATCTATGTAATAGTAAACCTTTTCTAATTCTTTTTCTACTTATTGGATGCCTATAAGAAGGTAAATTTGTAATAGCATAAAAAGTGTTACGACTAGAATACACATGCCACTTATACTTATTCACTCTCTCAAAATCTTCATCATCAACTAAAACTGTATGCTCTTTTCCTTTGTAAGTTATTTTCAACTCTTTCATTTTCCTCTCTCCTATAAATTATATTATAGACATATTATAATATATCTATAATCACTTTTCAATCTACCGATAGACGCTCATAATCCTACCACTATCTTCATTCCAACTAATACTTTTTACTTGGTTATTCCCTGTATAATTAAAAGATGTTAGGAAAAATAAATTATCATAATCTATTTCATCTTCTCCACTACTTGGATCTTCTGAAGTTAAATTAAAATACATAATAGGAACAACTGCACCTTGTTCGAGCCAAGGCACAAACTCTCTAAGGTCATCAGTTATTACTGTCTCATCTATATTATAGTTATTAATTATTTTGGGAGTATAGGTATCTACTGACGAAGGAGCAGATACCCAAGTATCATAGTCATCTTTTTTTACTATTTCATATGTACATTGTCCATCTGTTGTAGAGGTATCGTATGACAGTGAAGTAATTATTACTCCCCAAAAATAATCGATAGTAGAAGTAGAGCCTCCTCCCCCCCCTTTAGATATTGTCTTTTTAGGTAGATTAATATTAATACCATGACCATTAGGATAATGACTTATTCCACCCGTTCCACCTTTAATATTAACAGATATATTATTTGCTTTATTTACAGCCTCTACCAAGGCATTTAATTTTTTGGTAAAATTAATACTATTAGTATTTTCATTAGGTTTAAATTTTTGCGGCTTCCTACTCATTATCTACCATCTCGAACATTAGGTATTGCGTAATCCATACCATTAAATATAACATTATAAAAATCGATTGTTTGATATTGATTAGTATTAATATTAATTTCAGTTTCCTCATCTATGTATTCATAATATTTGTTCCATCCTCTAACATTGTATTCAAATGTTAATTCATACTCATAAAACCCATTCCCCAAATCATTCATAGACCAATCCAGGAACATCCATAACCCAGCATCTATTTTATTCAGCCAGTCATTAGCATCGTAAGAAGGCATTTTATTTTTTGTTATCAATGCTTCTTCTCTTTGAGTATAAACTCTATTTGCAAAATCAAGCGAATTAACACTTCCTACATATTCTGCAAGATTAGCACCTTGAACATAAGAAGAATAGGCAGTAACAGTACAAGTAGTATGTGGTTCTCTCCTCTCTAATTGAGGAATAGTATCTTTAATAGTATCTATGTATTTTCGTTTAATAGCGTCATCTGCAGAATTATATGCTCCATAATCTTTTTCTTCATCAGCTCCTTCTGCATCTGTGATAGTCATTTTTATATTAGGATTAAGAGCAGTTAGATAAACATGTGACCACTCATATTTTAGTTTTAAACTTTTTTCCCCATCCGTTGTATGATACACAAAAGTATCAACATTCTTATATTCTAAATTAGTATCATACCTAAACTTCCAGCTACTTGCTTCATTCTTTCTTCTTGCATCTGCTTCTCCGCTGTTGCTCCAAGTATAGGTGACGATAACTTTCTTATGTTCATCGAATCCACTAGTATCAATTCCTTCTCCATCAAATTCATTAGTTACTGCTTCTGTTGGTTCCATACTAATATCTACAAGTACGCAATCATTTAAATACAATGTATCATAGTACAAACCATAGTTATCACCTTCCCAAGGTAAATACATTTCATACATAAAAGTCCAATCACTATTATACAAGTTACCATAACCATTATAATAATCATTCATAGACATCATATATCTTGTTGTTACATCCATAGAGTCTACTGTTCTATGTTCTTTAAAACTATCGCTTAATATTTGAATACTCATAATTTATTTATCCGTAAGTTTTGGCTAATTGTATTTGTTTTTGAGGTTGACTATTAATAGCCATTATTAAAGCATCCATCTTTGCTAACATTGCTTTATCACCTGTACCATTATTAGTATAAGCATTTGACAAAGAAGCAGGAGTAGGGACAGTTGCTTGTTGTCGTCTTTGGGATCTTATTTGTTCTGCTTTTTTCCTTCCTGCTTGTATCTGTTCTATAGATTTTTCTTTTATTCCAAATAACTTTTTCCAAAGAGGAAGTATATTTAAGACCCATACTAAGAGCCCATCTAATTTATCTTGTAACTTTCCAACCCATTCTACATTTTTAACTAACCAATTATTGAATTTTACTAATCCTTTACCAGCCAACCAACCTACAACAGCGGCTATAGCCGCGAAATATGCAATAACTCCTGGTGCTAAGGTCGATACAATTCCTAGAGAAGATTTTAAGAACGTCCCCAATAATGCTATCCTCGACGTTAGTGCAGCAATAGATTTTATTGGAGAAAGGATAATTTTTGCAAGCCAACTAAAAACTTTTCCCACAGTTTTTAAAGCCTCAAATGGATGCCTCAACGCAAACATAATTCCAGAAAATTGTGTAAGATAAATAATTGCTTTTATAATATTTTGGTAAAAAATCTTTGTTTCTTCTGATCCGGAATGAATCCAAGTAACAAGCCGAGTTATATTGTCTGTTACTAGAAAAATCACATTATTTATTTTATTTAAAGCAACCCATAAAAAATTAACAACAATTGCAACAGAACGGATAATGTCCCCCATTCGATACAGCCCATTTATAAAATCTATTCTTGCTTCGTCATCTCCAAAAGTATCTTTTAAATAACCCCCAATATCTTTGATATAAGCAATAATAGTCTTAAATGCTTTTTTAAAATCCTTAATATTCTCAGCTTTAGACAACCATTTCTTAGTTTCGTCTGATACATGCCTAAAGCCACCTTCCACTAGGTTTAATACTTTTGTAATAGCCTTGATATTTTCAGCTTTAGATAACCATACTGTCGTTTTATCTGCTACAAGGCTAATTCCTTTTCCCACTAGTTTCAGTGCGTTGGCTGTTTTTAAGAATGCTTTTTGTATATATTCAATATTTTTAGAGTTAGCAAAAAAAGCATCTAATTTATCAAAACCCTTCTTTACTAAACCCTGAATAACAGGGGACATTTTCTTCATCAGATTGGATAGACCTATTAATGTATTTTGAAAAGACTTAGATTTAATAATATTGTCCCCAACATCTTTAGATAATGTTTTAAATTCTTCTTTTAGTAACCTAATTCTGTTAGCAGGCTCATCTGCAGTATCTGCTAAATCATTATGAGCGGCAATAGTAAGAAGCATAATTTGGCGATACCTGGCTTGGACTTTTTGCATTTCGGTAAGTGCTTTACCTGTTTTTGCTATGCCGTTAGCATAAGCAAATTGCTTTGTAGTTGTTTCGTTAATGACGTAACCTAATCTTTTAAGAGGTTCACTTTCTCCACTCAAACCACTCATAATTTTAGTAAAGGCTTCGTCTATACTTAATTCCCTTAATGATGCTAAGTCATAGGCTCTTTTAGTTAGGTTTGCTGACATTTTTAAAGACTCATCGTCAGCAATCCCCATTGCTTTAGTCATAATGTTAAGAGTTGCGACATAGTCTTTTACAGCAGGCTTGTACAAACCTAAATCGCCCGCGAATCTCTCAACCCATTCTTCAGCATATCCACGCATATTTCCAAAAGAAACTTTCATTAGATTTTCTACTTCTCCAGCAGAAATAGCAAGTTTAGCCCCGTAGATTCCAAATCCAGCCATAGCAGCACCAATTAAGAACATTGTTCTTTTTACGGTTTGATATATTCTAGAAAATGTTTTTGAGAAGATCCTAAATATTGAACCTGAAACAGTAAAAGATATTTTACTAATGGTTCTAATCGATGAACCAATAGACTTCATTGTTCTAGCAATTTTGGTTGATGTCTTCTTTGTAGCATTTTGAATTTTCTTCAAAGAAGCATTTACTTTCTGCCAATCAATTTTTATATTAAGACCAAGGTCACCTAATGATTCCATATGCCTATTTTCCTTTTGGTTTTTTCTTTGCTATTCCAACCATACTAGCCGATGTTAAAGGTTTTGGTTTGTCTGATTCAGGTGTTGTATTTTCCATTTCAATAATTTCAATCATGCAGTCATTTAAAACTTGAAACTCATCCATAGTCAATTCTTTTACCTGTTCTAATGTATAACTATAAAACCTACAAACCGAGCAAATAGCCATACCCCAACCTACCTCCTTAGTTGAGGACTGACTTGCGTTTTTTTTTGTGTTTCTTTGGTTCGACTTTTTCAGCAGCATTACCGAATAATACTCCAACAACATATTCAAAGTTTTCTATATCCAAATCATTAGATAGTTGCTCTATAGAAATATCTGTTTCATTATTTCTATTAATAACTTTATGAAGTAAATATAAAACACCATCCAGAGTATTCATCATAGTGTCATAATAATTATCATCGCCAGTTATTGACATTATTTCTTTAACATCTGGTACTTGTCCAGCTAGATTGTAAATATCAATAACTTCTTGCTTCTTTTTAGTATCGCACCATTTCTGAAAATCAGAAATATCTCCAAGAGTAATAGCCTTAACTTTGTAAGACTCTTTTCCAATAGTTATATCTGACAAACTCGATATTACATCTTTTAATTCTTTTGACATATTTTCTCTCCTATTTTTATTTAATTGTTAAGATATTACGCTTCCGAAATCGCACCAGTACCAGTTGCTTCCCAACTTACTGTTGCGTAATCATCAGCTGGAGCATTCAAACTAATGCTAGTTATGATTGCTGTTCCTGTATATCCAAGACCATCAACAGTATCAAATGTAAAAGCACCTGATGATCCGATAGTATTAGCCAAGTCAAGACCAACTGTATCATCAAGAGCAGTTTCAAAACTACAAGTCCAAGACTTTGTTGAAGCTGCTGCACTCTGCCAACTAGCATCTCCCATACATATATAATTTACCGTATCAGTACTAATATCTAATGATACGTTGTTGAGGCACATTCCACTGATGCCTGTTCCTACGATTGCTAATGTACCTGAATCACATACAAACTTTGCCATAATTAAATCTCCTTAAAGATTAAATGATTTATGTTTTTAAGGAATATTTCTATTTTCACTTCCCACAATGGACGTGAAGAATACTACCTTATATACTAAACTCTACTAACTTAAATTTTCTTCTATATCTCCGTCACATATTGCTTCCCAACTAACCGTAGCAACATCATCAACTGGAGCATTTATATTTGCACTTGTTATTATTACAGTCGCGTTATAAGAACCTCCGTCAACTGTATCAAAAATAAGTATTCCGCTCTTACCTATTGTATTATCTAAATCTATTCCATCAACTGAATCCAGAGCAGTTTCCCAACTGAATGTTGCCGATTTAGTAGACGCAAGACTATCAGTCCAACCATCTACTCCCATACATGGATAATTTACCGTATCAGCACTAATGTCTATTGTTACGTTATTTAGACACCATGAACCGTCAGCAAAATCTAATGAATTACTAAAAACTAATGTTCCATTTAAACAAACAAATTTACTCATATTAAAATCCTTTAAGATTAAACTGTAATCTAATTTCTATAATATCATCCGTTTTAGTTATGATACCTCTATCTTTAAAAAAGATAGTTTCATTGTCATAACCTGTTATATCTATTTTTGTTCTATCTAAATCATTTATTAATGTACTAGAAAATGCCCTTACCTCTTTGGATCCATTCTTTTTCCAACCATAAATTTTAACTTGTACTTCACAATCTAAACTTTCATCGTTCATATGATAAACAGGAACATCACCAAAAATAGAAAAGGTACATACTGGTAAATCTGAATCTTGAGGAGCCTCATTTTCAAATACAGAAACAGATGAACCTATACTTGTATTAATTGCTGTATAAACAGCATCTATAATATTTTGTTGGTCTACTAAACTCATATTAAATTATTCCTCTAAATTGCTTTAACATTTTCTTTTTCGCGGTTTTAATTGAAGGTCTAAAAAATGGTCTAGCTGGGATAATAACGCTCTTTGCCGTTCTCCAATAGTTACCTATTTTAAACTTCAATTTTTCTGCAGTCTTTACTTTAATAACGCCACCAAATTCGTGGATTCCAGCGTAAGACACATTAGTGCCAACGCCTACCGACAAATCATTAATATCACTTCTATCTATCTGAATGCTACGCTTTAATTTTCCAGTTCCAACACCTAATTTTTTACTTGTTTTTGGTCCACTCAAATTATCCTTAATTTCATCTTGTAATACGACCGAAGCCTTATCCAATCCTTTGATTAACTTCTTCTTTATATTTCGTTCTAAATTTAAATTAGGTTTATAGCTCATTATTTACTTATCACTAACTTCATATAAATATTTGGATATATATCTAATTCTCTAACCTCATATTCAACAGAATCATAAACAACAATATCATCCATTGTTATATCTAAAGCATCATCACAATATACTTTCCAACTAGGATTAGAATATTGTCTCCCCCCCTGTACCCTCTCGTCGCTTTTAAGAGGTTGCACCCGACAAGCAACAGATGTTAGGTAAGTATCGAAATAAGATACTGGCGATCCACCAGAGTCCTTAGAAACAACACTACGCTTTGTCTTAATTGTTGTATTAAATAAATGATTAGGTAACATATTTAATCCTATTTTGTAATTATTATTTCTGTTTCTTTATCTGCATAATATTTAATAGTAAGTGAAGAATAGTCTGTTATATCTTCTCCGTTATACTTCACCTGTTTATCAGTAATTAGTAAACCATTACCTTCTATATGAATTGGATTCTCCAGGGCACAAGTTATCTTCATATTCGCAAAATCGAATTTATCTATTGTTACATCAACTTCTTGTATGTTAAATACGTCAAATAAATTAATGCCTCTATGACTTAGACTATCAACTGATACTTTATATTCAGAGATGATGTCGGTTCCTTTTCCGTCTTCCCCACCAAAAGCAATTACTTCATCTATTTTATTTCTACGAGTTTCTACGATCATTTTCGCAAGTTTTTTATAATTGTCTGCTTTTTTTTGTGTTTTTTTAAACATATTTCTCTCCTATTTATATATACCAACGCATATAGTTAACTAAATTTTTAGCTAAATTACTATTATTATCCGGTGAAGAAAAATAAGATACTGAAAAATCACCCAACTCTTCACTCCTCACATTACTATCACGGTCAGTCTGATTCAGCG
>JAGMES010000151.1 GCA_023128035.1 Halanaerobiales bacterium
GGTCTTAACTCAAAAGATAAAATAAAGAAACATTAAAATCTAAAAAATAATCCGAATAATAATATGTGATTAATGAGTGCATTAGTCTAAACTAAGTAAAATTTATTGCTAAGCAGGATATCTGTATTTTGCAGGGGAAATATATTAAGCTAAGGAGGGATTAAGATGCGAAAATATTTGGGAGTGATTGGTGATCCAATTCATCATAGCCTTTCTCCATTTATGCATAATGCAGCACTTAAGAAGCAACAGTTAGAATATATATATTTGCCTTTAAAAGTGGCTCATCAAGATTTGGCTGATGCTGTTAAAGGGTTAAAAGGATTGCAATTTGCCGGAGTTAATGTGACGATTCCATATAAAGTAGCTATTGTTCCTTATCTTGATCAAATCTCAAAAGAAGCGCAATTGATCGGTGCTGTAAATACAATTCATCTTCAAGATGGAAAGTTGATCGGTTATAATACAGATGGAATCGGCTTTTTACGCTCTTTGAAAGATGAGGGAGGAGTTAATCCTGAAGGGTTAAGTGTATTACTTTTTGGAGCAGGAGGGGCAGCAAGAGCTGTAGCGATTCAGCTAGGGCTTGCTGGAGCAAAAGAGATTGTGATTTGTAATCGAACTCTTTCAAAGGGAGAGTGCTTAGCTAAAGAGTGTGAAGAGAAGATAAAAAATACTGTTTATCGTGCTATTGATTTTGAATTATTAAAGTTAGAAACTGAGATGGATAGAACAGATATTATTATCAATGCTACTCCTATTGGCATGGTATCTGTTTCTGAGAAGGAGTTGCCTTTGAAAAAAGAATGGTTTAAACCGACACATTTGGTAGCAGATCTGGTATATCATCCACTGGAAACACCTCTTTTAAAATTTGCTCATCAGGCAGGGGCTAAAACCCTTTCTGGTGTGGGAATGTTGGTTTATCAGGGCGCAGAAGCATATAAAATCTGGACAGGTGTTGAACCACAGATAGAAGTAATGCGGGAAGCAGTACTCCAAAGGTTGAGAGAGGAGGAATAAGCATGTTTACATATTTTACTGCTGGTGAATCTCATGGGAAGATGTTAACAGCAATAATCAAGAAAGTCCCTTCAGGTTTATCATTAACAAAAGAAGTGATTAATCAGGAGTTGGCTCGTCGTCAAAGAGGATATGGCCGTGGAGGAAGGATGAAGATTGAAAAGGATAAGGTGGAGATTACATCAGGTGTAAGACATGGTTCGACTTTAGGAAGCCCGATTGCTCTAACGATTACAAATTGGGATTGGGAAAATTGGCAGGAGATTATGACTGTAGAGCCTTTAGATGAATGCAATAATAATCAACCTATGACTAATCCTCGTCCGGGTCATGCAGATTTAACAGGGGCGATAAAATATAATACATATGACGTGCGTAACATCTTAGAGAGAGCTAGTGCCAGAGAAACAGCAGCTAGGACTGCAGTAGGAGCAGTTTGTAGACAATTTTTACGTCAATTTGGTATAGAAATTAAGAGCCATGTGGTGCAAATCGGTGAGATTAAAGCTCCAGTTTGGGGTGAATTGATTGAGTCAGGCCAGGTTATATTTGCAGATTTAAATCAGGTTAAAGAATATTTTAACCAAGTGGAAGAATCACCATTGCGTTGTGGAGACTCAGAGATTGAAGAGAAAATGATTGAGCTTATTGATAATTGGAAAGCTAACGGTGATTCGGTTGGTGGAGTTTTGGAGATAGTGGTTACTGGTTTGCCTGTGGGGCTGGGCAGTCATGTTCAATGGGATGAAAAGTTGGATGGGAAATTGGCTCAAGGGTTAATCAGTATTCAGGGAATAAAAGGTGTGGAGTTTGGACTTGGTTTCAAAACTGCAGGTTTACCAGGATCAAAAGTTCATGATCAGATTTATTATGAAACTTCCCAAGATGGAGGTAATTACACTCGCTCAACGAATTTTGCAGGAGGTTTAGAGGGTGGAATGACCAATGGAGAGCCATTGATTATTCGGGCTGTGATGAAACCTATTCCAACTCTGATGAATCCCCTTCATTCTGTGGATATATTAACGAAAGAAGAGATTTTTGCTAGTAAGGAACGAGCCGATGTCTCAGCAGTTCCAGCGGCAAGCATTGTAGCTGAAGGGGTAGTGGCAAGTGTTCTTGCTAAAGTTTTTGCTACTAAATTTGGTGGTGATAGTATGGTGGAAATCTCTCGTAATTTTGAAGAATATCAGTCTTATGTGAGAAAATTTTAAGATGAATTTGGATAAAAATATTGTGTTAATCGGAATGATGGGTTCAGGGAAAAGTACGGTTGGGAAATTGTTGGCAGAACGCATGGGGTTTGGTTTTATTGATACTGATGCCCGGTTGGAGGATTGGACAGGTCGGAAAATTAGTGAAATCTTTGCAACAGATGGTGAGGAAGAGTTTAGACGGCTAGAAACTGAAGTAGTTCAGCAAGTGGCAAAAAGGACTGGGCAGATAATCGCGACAGGCGGAGGAGTTGTTCTGCGATCAGAAAATGTTAAGGCATTGCGGGAGAAGGGGATTGTTGTTTTTTTGGATGCTGGCCTAGAGATTCTTTTTCAGCGTTTAATGGATGATGACTCCAGGCCTTTGTTACAGACTGATGATCCTAAGAAGAAGTTAGAAGATATACTTAAAAATAGATTACCTTTATATCGTGAGGCTGCTGATATTGAAATTGATACTAACCTCTTAAATACTGAACAGGTAGTCTCAAGGATAATTCACAACAACGAGGAGAAGAAAATGGAAAAAAAGATAACCATTAATCTTAAAGAGCGAAGTTATCCAATTTTTATTGGAGAGAATAATTTAGATCGTCTTGGTGAATTAATCAAATTGCAGATTCCAGACGCTCGACGGGTTTTCGTTATATCTAATACAACGGTTGAACCTTTATATGCTAAGAAGGTATTAGAAAGCCTGGAAAATGCCGATTTAGCTTCTGCAATGGGAGTGATTCCTGATGGAGAGGAATATAAAACTTTAGAAATTGTCAGTGGTCTTTATGATCAATTGGTTGATCATAATATGGATCGAAGTTCAGTGGTTGTTAGTCTTGGTGGTGGTGTGGTGGGAGATCTTGCAGGTTTTGTAGCTGCAACTTATATGAGAGGTATCCATTTTGTACAGGTACCTACCACTCTTTTGGCTCAAGTAGATAGCAGCATTGGAGGCAAAGTTGCTGTTAACCATCCTGCGGGGAAAAATTTAATTGGTGCTTTTCACCAACCTCGATTGGTATTAATAGATATTTCTACATTACAGACTCTTGCCAGAGATGAACTGATAGCTGGAATGGCAGAGATAATTAAACATGGTATGATTCTAGATGCTAATTACTTTAACTGGATTGAAGAAAATTTGGAGCAGATTTTAAATTTGGATTCTGCTACACTGATTAGACTTATTTATGATTCCTGTACAATTAAAGGAAAGATTGTGGAAGAGGACGAAAAAGAGCAGAACATCCGCGCAATACTTAACTTTGGTCATACAGTGGGTCATGGGATTGAAGCAGTGACTCATTATAAAAAATATCGTCATGGTGAAGCGGTTGCTATTGGCATGGTTCAAGCCAGCCGTCTTGCTGAAAATATGGGATTGATAGATAAGATGGAGGTAAGGCGGCTGGCCCGGATGTTAGAAAGAACTGGTTTACCTATTTATATACCGGTAGAGATCAATCTAGATAAAATTGTAAAGGCAATTCAAAATGATAAAAAGGCATTTCAAGGTAAAGTAAAGATGATATTGCCTACCAGAATTGGTCAGGTTAAGATCACGGATCAGTGGGGAGAAGATGATTTATTAAATATTTTACGAACTTTTCAAATCGTTTAGATTGGTTTCAGTGTCCAACTTAATAGCTCTGTATAATTTAAAAGCTCACAATTTTGAAAACCATAAGAAAAGATAGGCCAGGACCAGTTTGCCTGGTCTATTTTTTTTACATAATCTTTTGTTTGCAATTTTGTATTGGGTAATAATATTCTATCCTGAGGCAGATGATCGCTTGCCATTGTGACAATAGCCTGTGCTACTCCACCAATAAAAGTTTCTAATTCAATCCATATATTTACACCTACTTTGATTTTAGGAGGAAAAGTAGTTTTTGTTTTGATGAGGTGTAATATTTTTTTTGATCCTTGAACTAACTCACTCCATCCTATACGATCTAAATTCTTTGTGACTGTTACTTCTGGAATTCTTTCAGGAAAAAAAATTTCTGTAGGAATTGGTACTGAACTGGGGAAATAACCTTCTTGAGCCCTGATAAGTAAAGTCTGGCAAAGTATAGATGCTACTTGAATTGGAGATAACCAGATATTACCCATACCATAGAAAGAGATTTCTTTTCTAAAATGAGTTGCGATATTTAAAATTGAACTGAATTCTAGAGTATTAGTTTGATCAATTGAACAAGTTCCTTGAGTCAAGGTATCTATCACCCGATCTTTATGGATGATTCGATTTTGATAAATATCAACAAGATCTTGAGCTGTAATCCAATCTAATTCGTAATTTTCTTTTAGATAAATGAGAAATTGCTTGAAAGCATTTAGATCTTCTTCATATATATGTTTACTTTTTAAAGGAGGTATTTGCCATTCTTGACGAGGTTTATTCTTACCATTTGCGTAATTTAGCATATCCCAAGGCTGATCACCACTTGTGATTAATCTTTCAGGATGACAGATTATTGGTATCAATCCTAGTCCCATAGATTGTGAGGCAGTCTGATAATCCCACTCAAATTTATATTTAGCAGAATTTAGAGTGCTACTGGATAGGTTAGTAAGATCACTAATTGTAGGGTTACAAGCTAAAGTTAAGATTCCATTAACTAAAAATGGCTGTTGCTTTTGGTGTTGTGCAGTAAGGTTTAGTAAAGAATTTTTTTCTTCTGTAAAGAACAGAGGAATTTCCCATTGTTGTAGAGCAATATAGGCATGAGGCACCCAGTCTGCTCCTGGTTGAGTATAACAGATTGGGGGTTGATCAAAAGTTTCTACAAATATTTTATGTCCAGTTTCTTCAGTTTTTAAAAATTTCTCTATACCAGTTTCCCAATTAACGTTTTGGAGGTATTCTTGAGCAACAGGATGAAGACTGTGGGTATAAGAATGATAACCAAGTGCATGGTGTTGTAACTTCTCTATAATGGCAGTTTCACCATGATCTATTAGCATTTTAATTTTTTCTCCCACTACGATAAAGGTTGCTTTAATATTTAACTCTTCAAGAATGTTAAGTAATGCATCTAATACAACATTACTTTCAGGTGTAATATAATCTTTTGTATCAAACCTGAGTAATATTTTTGGTTTTGACATTTTTATAACTCCTTCATTAGGGTTTTATTTAGTATAGCCTTAATTAATAATAAACATGAATAATATCTTTCCACAGGCTGTGAATAAGTATGGGGATAAGTTGTGGAGAATAGCTAAAATAAACCATAAAAAAGCCTTTGGAATGGATTTTTAACCAGTAAAAATAAAATATTACCATAATTTCTATCCACATACTGTAGATAACTTGTGGATAACTATTCTTGAAAAGATACTAATCTTATGGTACAATAGTTAGTATTAAGTCGATGAACGACTATTAATTATGCATTGATAAAATTATTGATTTATGGATACCTAAGATCATGAAGATCTCATTTGTTATGGGATTTTTTATGATCTTTTTCTGTGAAAAATTATATAAAATGGCTATGAGTAACTAGGAGGTTTAATAATGACTTTGGAACAAAAATATGAGAATCTGCAAAGATTATTGCGAGAGCTGGGAAGTGTGGCAGTTGCATTTTCTGGAGGTGTTGATAGTACATTGCTTTTAAAGGTAGCTTATGACCTTTTGGGAGAGAAAACTGTAGCGGTTACCTCTAGAATAGAAACATTACCTTTAGAAAATTTTGAGGAAGCTAAAAGATTAGCTGATATTATTGGAGTGTCTCACCAGACGATTGAAACTGGTGAATTAAGTAATGAAGAGTTTGTAAAAAATAATCCAGATCGATGCTATCATTGTAAAAAAGTACTCTTTTCAGCTATTAAAAGGCTAGCAGAAACAGAGAGGTTAAATTATGTGGTTGAAGGGTCAAATTATGATGATTTAGATGATTTTCGTCCAGGGATGAAGGCCATTAAAGAATTAGGGATCAGAAGTCCCCTCTTAGAAGCTAAGTTAACCAAAAATGAGATTAGAGAGCTTTCAAGACGTTTAGACTTACCCACTTGGAATAAGCCAACCTATGCCTGTCTTGCTTCTAGGTTCCCTTATGGAGATCGAATTACTAAAGAGAAACTAGCTATGCTTGATGAAGCTGAAAGGTATTTACGACAATTTGAGTTCAAACAATTTCGAGTGCGGCAGCATGATGACATAACAGCTAGAGTTGAAGTTATGCCAGAAGATATGCTATTTTTCTTAGAACATCGAGAAGAAATAGTGAATCGTTTTAAAGAATTGGGGTATACATATGTAACATTGGATTTAATGGGTTATCGGACGGGAAGTATGAATGAAGTTTTATATGAGGAGGTGCAGTTAGATGGATAAAGAGCAATTACATCATTTATTAAGTCAGGTTAAGGAAGGTAGTGCTTCAGTAGAAGAGGCTTTAAAACAGATTCATGATGCTCCATATGAAGATTTAGGATTTGTTAAGTTCGACCATCATCGTCATTTGCGTCAGGGGTTTCCTGAAGTGATCTTAGGTCAGGGTAAGACTCCAACTCAAGTGGCAGAGATTTTAAAAATGGTGAAAGATCGAAATCATCCTGTATTAGCAACTCGGTGTAGTCAAGAGATTTGGGAGAAAGTTTCTGCAGAAATTCCTGAGGCAGAATATCATGAACTGGCATGCTGTATTACTTTACATAAAGATAAAGTTCAATGTCCAGAGGGGTTAGGGAAAGTATTGGTGGTCACAGCAGGTACTGGAGATATTCCTGTTTCAGAAGAGGCAATAGTGACTTTAGAGATGTTGGGTAATCCAGTTGAACGGCTTTATGATGTAGGAGTTGCAGGAATTCATCGTCTTTTTGAAAATTATCAACAGATTATGGATGCTCAAGTATTGATTGTTGCTGCTGGGATGGAAGGAGCATTAGCCAGTGTTGTAGGTGGGCTTGTAGATAAACCTGTGATTGCTGTTCCTACAAGTGTGGGTTATGGAGCAAGCTTTAATGGTTTATCAGCGTTACTTGGTATGTTGAATAGTTGCTCTGCTGGGATTGGTGTTGTGAATATTGATAATGGATTTGGAGCTGCGTTTTTGGCTAATTCTATAAATAAAGTTGGAAGGACGGTGCAAAGATGAAAATTGCTCATTTTGATTGTTTTGCTGGAATTGCAGGGGATATGATTTTGGGAGCCTTAGTAGATCAGGGAGTTGATTTAAAATTTCTCCAAGATGAGCTTAAGAAGTTAAATATAGATGAATTTGAATTGAAAGTCGAAAGAGTTGTAAAGAAAGGTGTCTCTGGAACAAAAGTTCATGTGATCTTTGAAGAAGGACATGTCCATCGGCATTTGAAAGATATCTACGAGATTTTAGATGCTAGTGATTTGAAAGTCGAGATTATTCAACAAGCTAAAGAAGTTTTTAGAAAAATTGCTGTAGCTGAAGCTAAAGTTCATAATACTACTCCTGAAAAAATTCATTTTCATGAAGTGGGAGCAATGGATGCCATTATTGATGTCGTAGGTACTTTGATTGGAATCGATCAGCTTGGTGTGGAAAGAATTACTGCTTCACCATTACATATTGGTACAGGTTTTGTTAAATGTGCTCATGGAATGATGCCTGTTCCAGCGCCTGCAACACTGGAAATATTAAAAGGTGTGCCTACATACTGTCAGGGTATTTCAAAAGAGCTAGTGACTCCTACAGGCGCTGCTTTGATAACTACTTTGGCGGAGGAGTTTACAAATCACAAAGAAATGACGGTAGAATCTATTGGTTATGGCGCTGGTACAAGAGATTTAGAGCAAATTCCTAATTTACTTCGTCTGACTGTTGGAAAAAAAAACTCTATTTAAAAGATGAGCAGGCTGGATACTGTTCAGGTGAAATGGCGGTAATAGAGGCGAATATTGATGATATGAATCCTGAGTTATATAGATCTGTGATGGAAAAACTTTTCAAAGAGGGAGCAGTCGATGTATTTATGATCCCAATTATTATGAAAAAAGGACGTCCAGCTAATGTTTTGACAGCACTTACTCCACCAGAACGAATTGATCAAGTCGTAGAAGTTTTCTTTAGAGAGACTACTTCGATTGGACTCAGGATTAGTCAGGTGGAGAAGCGATTTTTACCACGCGAGATCATTGAAGTTCCAACTCTTTGGGGAAAGGTGAAAGCTAAAGCTTGTTATTATAAAGGAGAGATGGTAAACTTAGCTCTAGAATATGAGGATTGTCGGAGGTTAGCTGAAGAAGTTAATATACCAATTAAGAGGATTTATCAGCTGATTGGGCAAAATAAATAAAATACAAAAAAAAGATATCTCAAAAGTTTAAATACTTTTGAGATATCTTTTTTTACTACAATAAGTTTTTATCTGGAGTTACTAAAATTTTAACATGTTTATCTTTTTCAGAACCAATCAAGGATTCAAAACCTTCATTTACAATATCATCAATATAGATTTTTTTAGTTATCCATCCTTCGGCTTTGATTCTATTATCGGCCATTAGCGCGATGGTTGAAGGGTAAAGCTTATTATATGCGAGGGTACCAACAATTTTTTTCTCAGAAAGTACAATTGAATTAAGATGTATGCTAACCTCTTTTTCCCAAATGCTTGTAACTACGATAGTTCCATCAGATTTAACAGAATTTATTGCTGTTAAAAACCCTGCTTGAACTCCAGTAATTTCGAACGAAATATCCGCTCCAATTCCTTCAGTAAGTTTTAGAATTTCACTGATAACATCCACTTCTGTTGGATCTAATACAACATCTGCACCAGATCTTTTAGCATATTCTTTTCTTATTGGAGATAGTTCAATTGCTATAACTGATTTAGCTCCAGAAGCTTTAAGACATTCAATTGTAGCCAAACCTATTGGACCTGCACCTACAACTACTGCAGTTTGTCCAGTTTGAAAATTACCTCTTTTTAATGAATGTAGTGCCACAGTAATTGGTTCAACTAAAGCACCCTTTTCGTAAGATAAGCCTTCAGGCATTTTATGAACAAATTCTTGAGGAAATGTTGTATATTCAGCAAATCCACCACCTGAACCACATAAACCATGGAATCCTAAAGAAGAGCATAGATGATATTTGCCTTCTTTACAATGTGCACATTTACCACATGCTACTATAGGTTCAACAATTACGGAATCTCCAGCTTTTACTTTAGTAACTTTTTTACCTACTTCTACAACTTCACCGGAAAACTCATGCCCTAATATTACTGGAGCGCTATTCTTACTTAGAGGATGTGGTTGACCTACTGGAATGAATATTGGCCCTGCTAAATACTCATGCAAGTCAGAACCACAGATTCCGCACCATTTAACTTTAATTTTTACTGAGTTATCTGTTATAACTGGTTCGTTAACTTCTTCTACTCGAATATCTTTTTGGTTATACCATCTTGCTGCTTTCATAATAACTCCTCCTTGTATTTTTTTTCACAAATATATATGTGCAAAATTCATGCCAAGTATAATGGAATAGTATAAATGTTGATATTAGGAGGATAAAGCAAAATGAATTGTATAAAGTTAAGATAAAATGTTTCAAATTGAGAAGAAAGAAGTTTCAAAATGGGAAAGAGAATATATTATTCTTAATTTGAAACTGTACTTATGTTATACTTTTTAATTTTTCTATAAAGGGTTGATTTGCTGATATTAATAAGCTTGCTTGCCATAATAACATTACCATTACAATGATTTAAAGTGTCGCTAATTAAATTTTTCTCCATATCTTCTAATGTTATTAGCTTGAAAGGTTTTTCTGAAGGGATTTCATAATTGTGATTTACATTATTAAAATGTGTTATATGTTCAGAGAGTAAAGATGAATCTATACAATCATTTTCGGAAATATAATATACACGTTGAATCAAATTTTGTAATTCTCTCAAATTCCCCATCCATTTATAGTTCTCAATAGCTTTAAGGAATGATTCATGAAAATACTTAGTAGTATAGTTTTTTTTATTAATTTTTTCTAAAAAGTATTTCGAACAGAGGATAATATCTTCTGGACGTTCTCTTAATGGGGGAATAGATAATTTGATTACATTTAACCTATAGAATGATTAGCCCACAAAAAGTAACG
>JAGMES010000152.1 GCA_023128035.1 Halanaerobiales bacterium
AATACTTTACTTTACAGTTTGTTGCTCCTTATGAATTAAACACGACAAGAGGAAAATATCCACTTGCCGCATAAATCCTAATCTTTTTAGTTTTTCGTTCTTTAGAAATTTATAAAACTAAAATCTCTACTTCCTCTTCTTTGATATACTTCGTAAAACCTAAAGATTCAGCAATTTTTCCAGATCCAATATTCGTGATCTCAAAACGATATTGTAATATTTTATCATTATCAATCCCCCATTTACAAAGGGCTCCCACAACAGTTTTACCAAGACCCTTTCCCCTGTACTCTGGATGAGTCAGAACACCTATGTCTACAATATGATCACCCCAAAAAATAAAACTTGCTACCGCGACTAATTGATCCTCATAAAAGCAACCAAAAATAACCGGATGATCAATTTCAACAAACGCATACTCTAATTCTCTTTTAGTACAAGCACCGTTTAAAATCTCAAGGTATTGATTATCTTTCTTATCTAACTGACGAATATTAAATTTTTTATCTAATGTCCCAAGAGAAAAATTTTCAGGAATTAGATAAGTTACATAGCCTGGTGTAAAAATAAAAACATTATCTTTTCCAAAAAACTCTTTCAAATCACCAACCAAAATAGCTCTTGAAATTGAAGATTCCTCTATTAAACTTTTCACTTTATTTAAATAAAGCGGATCTACTGCTACTAATGAACAATCATCCAAATAGCTAATATAAACCTTTTTTGAGCCTTCAAGATGATCTATTGAATTAACAATTGTACGTCCTTGAGCAATATCTTCAGGATTACAATTATAACGATTTGCCCAATACTCTTTTATCTCATGCTCAAATTTTTTATCCATAATCTCACCTATTCTTTGAATGGAAACGAATTATCTCTATGTAACGATCTTTTACCTGGTTGACAATAGTTTCCCAATTTTCACTAATTGTATGTTGTGCATTTTCTCCGATTTGAGCTAATTTGCTCATATCTGAAGTAACTTCAAATATTTTTTTTGCATATATTTCAGGATCATTTTTCGTTAGATAGCCATTATAATTATTTTCAATTTGTTCAGCCACACTAGAACCCTCAATAACTACAGAAGGACATCCCATTGCAGCGGCCTCTTGAACAACGATCCCTCCAGTATCGTAAAGAGAAGGAAATAAAAACACATTAGCACGATGAAAAATTCCTTTGAGTAATTCTCGATCTGTTATCATCCCCATAAATTGAACATTTTTTTCTATATTCAACTCATTAACTAATTGTTTTAAATCTGGCTCAGCATAACCTTTTCCCACAAAAATCATTTTAAACTCTACTCCCATTTGTTTTAGACATTGCAATGAATGTAGAAGCATTTTTAAATTTTTCTGCCAAACTTGTTGGCCAACATAAAGAAAAACGAGTTCCTCTGGCTTAACTTTTAAATACTTATTAGAAAGTTCAATAGATTTTTTTGGATCATTAATAGGAACAAAATCTGTTCCATTATAAACCACATCCACTTTTCCTTTAAAACCATAATCTCTTAGAGTTTCTACAGCAGATTGGCTTACAGTCCACACATGATCAACTGAATTAAAAAAACGGATTACATTTTTAACTCCCAATCGAGCAAGAAGATCTATTTTTACTGCTTCTTTAAAATCATCATAAAACTTCGAATGGAAAGTTGCTACAATAGGGATTCCTCTTTTTCTAGCAAGGCTTAAAGCCAATTGACCAGAGCTAAAAGGACTATGAGCATGTACTAGATTAAACGGAATATTATTAACTCTTTTTTTGATTGAGAAATCCAATTTTGGAAGTCCGACTCGATAAGGTGGACGAACCACAAGGGGTAGAGATAAATAACGTAAAACCTGAAACTCCTCAACATCTATGTAACCTGGAAAGCTAGGAGTTACCACATAACTTGTATCATCATTTTTATTCAACCAGTAAGCATAATTTTTAGTTACATTTGCAACTCCATCCATAACTGGAGGAAATGAGTCATTAAATTGACCGGTGATTAACTTCATATTCCCTCTCCTTTGCATAATTCTTATCACTTACTTAATAACTCACGACAGTACGCTTATAATTCCTCTTTCTGCAATAATTTTATCTTTTGAGTTAAGACCCCCACTTCTATAAGTGGTGGGAATTGTTTTTAATCTTCAGTGGGGGTAGAATCCCCTACTGAAGCCCCGATGTTCAGCTTTAGCTGGACGAGTTCACTAATAACGTAAAAAGCTTCTACATAAGTATCCTCTTACATAGAAGCTTTTAAAATTTATAAATATTTTAAATTGATAATGTCTCAACATGTTCAGCATCAGCCCAGAGACGTTCCAAATTATAATATTCTCTTTCCTGCTGACGGAAGATATGCACAACAAAGTCACTATAATCAAGAAGAGTCCAGATTCCTTCACGCTTTCCTTCCACTCTACGCGGAAAAACTCCCTTTTCCTCCAAACGATCTTCTACTTCGTTAGCAATCGCTTTAACCTGAACAGCTGTCTTACCACTACAAATTACAAAGTAATCTGATATAATGGAAATCTTAGAGATATCCAATGCTATCAAATCTAGCGCTTTCTTATCATCAGCAGCTTTACAAGCCACCTGAACCAATTCTTTAATCTCGTTAACTGACAAAGAATCCCCTCCTGTACTTTTTTCGTTTACTATAATATTATATTACAAGACCACAATAATGGCAATATCATTTTTTAGGACTTACTAGATAAATCCTTCCCCACAATTACCAGAGCATCTAAATTTTCATAAGTGCTATCATTAGCATACGCAGATTCTTCAACAGGTATAACTTCTGCATTCATAATTTTTACCAATGTATTAATTTCATCAGTTATTTCATTGGTATAAACCACTACAGTCTTTTGATAGTTATAATGATCAGCATTAGAAATTTTATTAACTCTAAAACCATGCAATTTTAAATCCCGAGAAACATCCAATGCTCCACGTGCTACTCCATTCCCATTGAAAATACCAATTCGACATTTACTGTTAGCAATATATTCTTTACTTGCTATAATATCATTTACTAGTAACTCAGTTTTTTGTTGATCATGAATAAAATAAGAAATTCCGTTAACATAAGCAGGTTCACCAGGAATCTGTGCTGTTTTAATATTTTCACCTTTAATATCTTTCACTAATTTTGCAAGGTTCATCATATCTTTCAAGGACATATTAGTCTTAATACTATTGGTCAATTGAGAAATCAATTGAGGTATCTTTAAAATTGTCTCTGGATTGAGAAACTGATCAATTGCGGCATGAATAAATTTCTGTTGGCGCTCTATTCGCCCTAAATCAGCACTAATGTCATCTCGATAACGAACATATTGTATCGCTTTTTCACCATCTAATACTTGTTCACCTTTTTTAAGATGAATATGCAAATCACCTGCATTATCATCATAATCCATATCTTTTGCAATATTAATCTTAATCCCGCCTAATGTCTCAATTATTTCTGTAAAACCATTAAAATTAGTTGAAATATAATAGTCTACTGGAACACCTAAAAATTCCCTTATAGTAGACATAGCCAAATCAGCACCACCACTTGCATAGGCACTATTTACCTTAGAATGCAGGGTATGACCTGGAATTAACACCCGTGTATCACGTGGAATACTTACAATACCAGCAGCTTTTTTTTCTAAATCTAAACTTACCAACATCATGACATCTGATCTTGGAGAGCCATTCACTTTTGAATCATAGCCAATCACCAAAATATTAACTTTAGAGATTGGTACAAGTTTATCACTGAAACTCGTAAATTGTACCTTACCATAAAAAAAATCATATAAAAAATATGCAAATAATCCTGTGAATAGAATCATTATCGCAAGAATTACAGACATAACTACTTTCCATCTACGTGTGTGCAAGTTACGTTTAGGATTTTGTCCATTCACTGCAGTGGAGCCTTTAAAATCAACTAGATCATTTCTTTCTTCCATCATTTTTCACCCTTTCTATTAGAGCATTTCTCGTTTCAACTGTACGCAGATGAATCAAGTTATTTCTATTTATCTCATAAATAATCGTTCGTTCGGTTGCCATAATAATTGCCTGATCAAGATCAATAAATGCAACTTCTCTTACTTCTTCAATTCCTGGACAATCTCTGTTTGGTTCAATATAATCTGCAAGAAAAATAATCTTGTCCAATAAAGTCATATCTGGAGTACCTGTAGTATGGTAACGGATTGCTCGCAAAATCGCTTCATCTTCTATACCAAAATCTTCTTTGGCAACCACAGCGCCAACTGGCCCGTGCAATAAAGCCTCTACTTCTCGTTCCATGTCATCTACTAATATATCAGAACTTTCCAACCGGTGCAAGAGGTTTAATTTGGATAAACATTTCGCAGAATCATGGAGTAATGCTGCTAGTCTAGCTTGCTGGGTAGAAACACCATAATGTTCAGCTAACTGTATCGCTACCTTTACTACTCCAAGGGTATGTTGATAACGACTAGAATCAAGCATCTGTTGTAATTTTACGCAAATATCATCATAAACCATGATTTAAACTCCTTCTGATTGATTTTTATGATACAATTTATTTTTTTTAATATATGCCTCTGTAGTTGGATGAACTTGATATTTGATTGTTTGCCCTGATCTTACCCGATTTCTAATCATCGTAGAGGAAATGCCAATCCCAGGAGTTTCGAGGAGAAAAATCCTCTCCCTATTTTTTAAATAAAATTCTTTTTCCAATCCTTCAAAAGAATATCCAGGTCGAACAGAAGCTATAAAATAAGCAATCTCCAGTAAATTTTCTGGACTCTTCCATGTGTCAATCTCTACAATTGTATCTGCACCTGTAATAAAGTAAAGCCGATGATCTGGATATTTTTGATGAAAATATTTTAAGGTATCAACAGTATAAGATGATCCCTCACGTTCTAATTCTACTCTAGAGACCGTAAATAATAGATTATCCATTGTAGCGAGAAGTACCATCTCGTATCTCATTTCTGCAGGAATAATATCTTTGCCTATCTTATGTGGCGGAATTTTTGAGGGTATAAAAATTACCCGTTCTAAATTAAAATGATCGGCAGCACATGCTGCTGTCACTAAATGACCATTATGTATAGGATCAAACGTCCCACCCATGATACCTATTGCTTTTTGTAAACCCTTTTCACCACCCATAATTAAATCCCCCTGTTATAATCTTATCTATAATCATTAGTTTTATTATACAACAAATTATTCCTTGAATCAAAAGGGAATTAGTATTATTTGAACAATGTTATTTCTTTTTTTTATAGTGCTAAAGTACCACCAATCCTTATAAGCAACTGATTAACTATATTACTTATAAAGCAAAAAAATATGGATTAGAAGTAATGACTCAGGAAGAAAGCTATACATCAAAATGTAATGCTCTGGCATTTAAAGAAATAAGAAAACATGATGTCTATAAAGGAAAAAGAGTAAGCCGAGGAATGTTCCTATCTTCTACAGGAAAAATCATCAATGCGGATGTCAATGGAGCTCTAAATATCTTACGAAAATGTAAAGGCGACTTCTCCATTCAGGGAATAGTCAATAGAGATTGTGTGTTTCAGCCCAAAAGAAGTCTAGAAGATCAAACTTCTTTTGAAGTTCCCACTTCTAAGCAAAAGCGTAGGTGGCGAGTAGTTTCACCACCCCATCTTTGATACTCAAGCCTCCAATTTTTGGTCTTCTACCTTTCTTGCTTCTTCTCTCTTCATCTTACGAATTCTTTGAGTTATCAATCCGCCTAATCTGCCAGCCTCTTTAGCACTTAGACCACCCCAACCACATTTACGAACTTTTTCTGCTAAACCCATTTCATAGGCAACCTCTAATTTTATCTCTAATAAAGTTATATCATCTACAGTATATTTTCCTTTAGACAAATATCCCACCTCCCTTTTTATTGGTATTCTTTGCAAAGGAAGATGGGTTTATACCTTTTAACTCAGTTGTCTATTCCAATTTTTACCTACTAACCTTCAATATAAATCTTTTCTTCTATTGCATCATCAAATTTATCCGAATTCAAAGTAGTCAAATAAAGGCCAACCAGAATCAGAATTCCCCCGATTAGAGTAAACACTGGGGGTGTCTCTTTAAGTATTACCCATGCCAGCAGGGTAGCTACCACTGGCTCAACCAGCATGCTTGCTGAAACAACTGATGCTTGTAAATATTTCAAGGCCCAGTTAAAGGATGTATGACCTACTAATGTTGGAACTAATGCTAACATAAACATACTAAACCAGGTGAGATTATCAAACCCCACTAATGAAATCCCATAACTAAGGATATATATCAATAAAAAGATAGAACATATACCATAAACCATAAATATATAGATTCCTAGAGACATAGACTGACGAAGATAACGACCACTTAAGAGATATCCTGCAGCCATCACTGAACCGATTAAAGCCATTAAATCACCATACAGATGGGTAGAACTCAAAGAAAGATCACCTGCTCCAATAATTAAACTCCCCACACAAGATAGAGCAATACCGCACAGTAAAAAAAGGCCTGGTCGTTCTTTTAAAATAAATCTTCCTGCAATGGCTACAAAAATTGGCTGAGTTGTCACAAAAACTACAGAACTTGCCACACTCGTATGATCAAATGATGTAATCCAGAAAAAGAAATGTAATGCTAAAAAAAGTCCGCTTAAAATACAAAAGAAAATCTGCTTAGAAGTTAGCTTTTTTAATTCCTTGCCATACCGAAATAAAACAAAAGGAGACAAAATCAATGTAGCAATCCCCATTCGATAGAAAGCTATAACAGGAGCTGGGGCATCGGCAAGCCTAATAAAAATAGCTGCAAAGGAAACTGCGATAACTCCAAAGACAAGTGCTAGATATGGTGGAAACCTTAATTTCATGATACCCCTTCTCCCCCCAACTTTAATTCATAGATAAAAACGTTAGGCTCTATCCTGTCTTCCCAAGGTTTATATCCTAAATCTAAATAAATTGACTTTACTCTAGATGGGTCTGGAATCATTGCAGCCAAAAATTCAAAATCCTTATCAATTGCATCTTGATGTGTCCAATTTAATAAAGTTCTGATAGCCTTATCGCTTCCAGTTGAGATAACGATGTAATATGCATTATCTTTTCGATGGTCTGGATAAACCATGATTGCACCATCAATCTGCTCATCTTCCTTTATATAATAAATATGACCTCGTTCAATCGCTTTCAATACTTCATCTCTCGACAATGTTTTAAAAAGCCAACCATACCCCAAAAATTCCTGAGAAATGTTTTCATCATCAAAAGAGTTTAAAAAGAATTCAATCAATTTTTCCTGATCTGCAAAATCTGGATTCGCGTGGATTACCACACCTTTCGAAACAGATTTTGAAGAATCAACTTTATGTTCAACAAAGAAGAAATTAGCAATCTTTTTAAAACCGTAACTCTCAATAACATGAATACTCGCATAATTTTGATAATATGTACTCAAACGCAAAAATTTAAAACCCATCTGTCTGCCTTTTTCAATATAATATTCATTCATTTTTTTAGCATATCCTCTAGAACGTACGTCAGGATGAACCCGTAAACCTTCCAACCAACCCACTCCAGGTTCGGTTAAACTTAATTTGCCCACTCCCATAACTATGCCGTCTTCAACTATCACAGAAAATTCTCCATCTTCATCTTGAAGCCACTCATCTATAATATTTGGAATATAATCATCTCCATCCCAAACTGTACTTGATATTTCAAGTATTCTTTCTTTATCTTCAAAAGTTGCTCTACGAATTAACATATTTATCACTCCTAATATAAATAAGAATCTTTATTACTATATATTCTGTCTGTATTCTAAATTACCTTTTATGTTTAAAAAAATTAATCCCCTCTCACCTACATATCATAGGTGAAAGGAGATCTTTTATTAGAGATAAATTAAATTATGCCCCTTACTAGATAGCAAATCCAGTTGCAGGAGTTCCTGAATAAATTGAATCTGATATTTAAGCAAGTAAGAAAAAATATTAAACCGTCTTTCTTGAAAAGTTCCGAATTTTTTCTATGCTGATGATGCGCTTTATCTTCTAAATAGCCCATCTCTTCTATCAACCTCTGTAAATTTTGAGATCCCATTTTCTTAAATTTTGGATCTAATTTCTGCAAATCCTGAATCAATTTCTGATACTCAGGAGTCAACATCTTCTTAATCTGAGCAAATCGAACTTTTACATTTAATGTATCCGTTTCAGATAAGTACTTATCACGAATTGCATCAAACTGATGAAAAACTTCTAAAAGAGTCATATTATATTTTTGCATACTCTTAGCAATTGCCTTCTCAATCAAAGTTATACTGATTCTTGGATAGATAATCGGCATCTCCATATAAAAAAGTTTATATACCTCTTGATATTGAGCGAAATATGCCGTTTCCCCTGGCCCACCAACATAAGCTATAGTAGGAAAGAGTATATCCTGAAAAATTGGTCTGGTAACAACATTTGTACTAACCGTTTCAGGTTGATCTTCTATCCACTCTTTGATCTCTTCTTTTGTAAGAACCTTTTCCTGACCTGTTAGCATATACCCATTTTCTACCTTATACACTGGATAACGTCTATCTCCATCTATCAAAAAAAGATAAACTTGATTCTCATTTTTTTAAATTTGAGCAGAATAACCTGCTCCATTTAGTTTTTCTTCTGCCTTCATCAAACAATCCGTCTACTTTTGAAACATCAGCATCTAGTCTAAGTTCTAACTCTTGATGAGTCCTATTTAAAAAATGAAGACTAGCAATCTCTATAAAATCATGATCTTCACTAGCTATCCAAAAAAGGGGCACTGTAGGAATCCCCTTTTTTGTAAGCTGTTTTGACTGTTGAATAACCGTTAACGCTTTATAAATTGTATATAAAGGGCCAGTAAGAATTCCAGCCTGCTGCCCAGTTATTACTACAACAGTCTCTTTCTCTGTCAAACGGTAAATATTCTCGATAGTTTCTTTAGATGCACCGAGTTCTTGATTATATTTCGTTAATACTTCCACAAGTTCATGGCGTGGAAAATCCTTATTCATCAAATACTGATATCTCTGCATAAAAGATTCTTCATCAAGAAACCTCCACTTTCAACTTCCCAGGATGATCAGCAACTACATCACCGATTATAACAGCCGCTAGAACACCTTCTCTTGACTTAAGTGCAGTAATCAGTTGTTCTACCTTCTCATCTGCTACAGAGATTAAGAGGCCTCCAGAAGTTATCGCATCACTAAGAATTAATCTATCCATCTCGCTGATCTCTTCAGCAAAGTCTACTTTGTCGATAAGATATTTTAAATTTGCTCTACTTCCACCTGGGAAAATATTTTGCTCTGCATATTCATAAGTAGCAGGAATCACAGGAATCTGATTTTTATATAAACGAATTCCTACATTACTACCACTAGCCATCTCATAGGCATGACCTAATAGACCAAAACCAGTTACATCAGTACACCCATGTGCTCCCACTTCTTGCATTGCCTCTGCTGCATCCTTATTTAAAGTTACCATAGTCTTAACTGCCTCTTCTATAACATCATCAGACACAACACCGCGTTTAATCGCTGTTGTGATGATTCCAATACCTAATGGCTTTGTCAGTACGAGTTTGTCACCAACTTTAGCACCTGCATTTGTCATCACTTTTGTAGGATGTACTAGACCTGCAATTGATAAACCATATTTTGGCTCTTTATCATCGATGGTATGACCACCAGCAATACAAGCTCCAGATTCTTGAACTTTGTCGGCTCCCCCTGCCAAAATTTGTGATAAAACTTCTAAAGGAAGTACTTCAGGCGAAAAGCCAACTATATTCATAGCAGTAATGGGATAACCACCCATAGCATAAACATCACTTAAAGCATTTGCAGCAGCAATCTGTCCAAAGGTATATGGATCATCTATAATTGGAGTAAAGTAATCCAGAGTCTGAATTAATGCCATTTCATCATTTAGAACATAAACTCCTGCATCATCTGATGTATTTGGACCTACAATCAATTTCTCAGTTACGGGATGTTGCGGTAATTGACACAGAACCTGTGCCAGGGTCTCAGGACCCAATTTGCATCCTCAACCAGCTTTGGTCGAATAACTAGTTAAACAAATTTTTTCTTCTGTACTCATAATCTCCACCTCCGATTTATTCTTATAATGATTCGTCCACAAAAAGTATTTTAGTCGCACTTGCATACCATATAAAGTATTGACCCCGCCAACTCAGTACTTTATATGGTATGCAAGC
>JAGMES010000153.1 GCA_023128035.1 Halanaerobiales bacterium
GGATTAGTTCATTTTGCCATGCTGAGAAATCCTTATACTGGATTCTTAATTCTTCTAAACTCTGGTCTTTATAAAGTTTAAAGAACTCACTAAAGAAAATACCCATTGATGCACCATCTGAGATGATATGATGCATATCTAACATCAATAAATGTTTTTCGTCATATTTTACGAGTCCAACACGTAATAATGGTGATTTACTTAAATCAAAAGGCCTAATAAACCTTTTAATGATCGTTTCAAGTTCATCAACACTACCAGATTTTATATATTCAATCTCAAAGTTAACATCATCATGAATTCTTTGAACTACTTCACCATCAATTACTTCAAATGTTGTCCTAAAAGATTCGTGTCTTTCAACTAATGTTATAAATGTATCTTCAAATCGCCCTTTATCAATATCACCTTCAACCATCATTATGCTAGGAATATTATAAATAATATTGTCCCCTTCTAACTCTCCTAGAGCAAACAAACGTTTTTGTGCAGATGATACAGGATAGCATCCTGATGGATAATATTCATACTCAGGATCTCTCATTTCTACTGGTTTAATCGATGCATAAATTGTTTTTTCTTTTCCAGTAATATAATCAACAAGTTTCTTTATGGTTGGGTGCTTAAAAATAACTTTCATAGGTATTTCTACATTAAATTCTTTTAATAACTTAGATGCAAGGCGTGTTGCTTTTAATGAATGTCCACCCAATATAAAAAAGTTATCATTAATACCTATCTTATCGACATGTAATATTTGAGACCAGATAATTGCCATTTTTTCTTCTGCTTCATTGGTTGGTGCAACATATTCTGTACCTACTACTAGATTTCCATCTGGTTTTGGTAAAACTCTGCGATCAATTTTACCATTTGGGGTTAGTGGTACTTTTTCTAATTGAACAAAGTCTGCTGGAACCATGTAATTCGGTAACTCTCTGCCTAAATATGCTTTTAACTCTGCAATGGATAGTTCACTATCACTTATGATATATGCACAGAGATATTTGTCACCACTGTCATCAATCCAGTCAATAACAACTGCCTCTTTAATTTCCTCATGGCTCAATAATTGATTTTCAATCTCTCCAAGTTCGATTCTAAATCCTCTGATCTTAACTTGATTATCAATACGTCCTAAGAATTCAATATTACCATCAGGAAGCCATCTGGCAAGATCACCAGTTTTATACATTCTAGTTTCTGGAATAAACGGATTAATCCTAAAAGGATTTTGGACAAATTTTTCTTCTGTTAATTCTGGTCTATTCAGATAACCTCTAGCCAAGCCATCCCCAGCTATACATAATTCACCTGAAACTCCAATTGGTTGTACCTTATTATTTTTATCTAGAATATATACCTGTAAATTTGCAATCGGCTTGCCTATTGGAATGTTATTATAACTCTCATTTACAACCAAACTTGTCGTAACGACTGTATTTTCAGTTGGCCCATAATTATTGACAAGTTGGTAACTTTGTTTTCTATAATTTTTCAGCTTGTCTCCCCCAGTAAGTAAAAATCTTAAGGAATTATTATCAACTTCCATAAATTGTTCACACATCTGGGTTGGTAAAAAGCTGATCGTTATTTTATTACTTTCATAGTATTCATTTAATTTATTAATATCAAGTCTAATTTCATTACCTATAATATGAATAGTGGCTCCACTAATTAAATAAGGGAAAATTTCCCAAACTGATGCATCAAAACCAAATCCTGCATATTTAGTGGTATTATCATCAAATGTCACTGCATAATAGGTATTATGCCATATAGCCAAGTTTACTAATGATTTATGTTCAACCATTACTCCTTTTGGTTTTCCTGTAGAACCTGAAGTATAAATTACATAAGCTAAATCATTAGCCGAATTAATTATAGTTAGATTATTGTCTTCTATCATTTCTATTTTTTCAACATCGATATTAATAATTTCACCAGCAAATTTTATTTTGTCACTCAAATGATGTTGAGTCAACAAAATTTTGGCCTGACTATCATTGAGCATATATTCTACTCGATCAGCAGGGTATTGAGAATCAATAGGTAAATACGCTCCACCAGCTTTTAAGATACCCATAATCCCTATGATCATTTCTAGGGATGGCTCAACCATAATTGCAACAATCTGATCTGAGCCAATACCCTTTTCTCTCAATACTTTTGCTATTTGATTAGCTTTTTCATTCAATTCCTGATATGTCAACTTCTGATCTTCAAAGACAACAGCACTATTGTCAGGTGTTCTTAAAACCTGTTCTTCAAATAATTGCAAAATTGTCTTTTCCTTTGGATACGCTACTTTTGTATCATTAAACTCATAGAACAATCGTTGTTTTTCGGTTTTTGATACAATACAGATTTGATTAACCAATTTTTCTGTCTCAATCATCATTGTATCAATCAATTGAACCATATTTTGTAGCATTCTTTCTATCATCTCTGATGCAAATAATTCTACATTATAATGAAACTTTAACGTAATTTTTTCTTCACTTGCTATTAAATCACCAACCGTTACCATTACAACAAGATCATAATTTGACAACTCAAATATTGAATCCAAACTAAGTTTAAAATCCAAGTCATTATTTTTAAGTGCACTATTCATTGGATAGTTTTCAAATAGAAAGATCGAATCAAATAATTTTTCGTAATTACTTACTTGCTGAATTTCAGCCAGTGATACATAATCATATTCCCTAATTTCAACTAATTGGTCATTTACTTTGGTTAATAAATCTTTAACCGTATCATTAATCTCTGATTTAACTATCAAAGGTAACGTATTCATCATCATTCCTACAATATCTTCTATATGTTCAATTTCAGTAGAACGTCCTGATACAGTTACACCAAAACAACTTTCATCAATATTGTTATATTTTTGCAGCAATACACCCCACGCTGTCTGAAATAAAGTATTAAGAGTTAAATTATTTTTCTTACAAAAGCTACTTATCTCAATTGACTTTTTTTCATTAAACTTAATTTCTTTGGTCACAACATCTGTAATAAGTTCTTCTTTCTTTACCCCACTTCCATATGGTAGGTGACTTGGTTCTGAAAAATCTTTCATGTAAGTTTCCCAAAATTTCAAACCTCTTTTTTTTGTTTTACCTTTCAACCAATCCAGATAATCACTAAACTGTACCTTTGGTTCACCAGGTAAAGGTAACTGATGAGATAGGCTATGATAAATGTTAACTAAATCTTCCAATATAATCTGTACACTCCATCCATCCAATAATATATGATGAAATGTCCAGCACATTAAATATTTCTGAGAAGATAATCTTACTAAAGAAAGTCTATTCAATATTCCCTTTTCAAAATCAAATCGTTGTTTCAAATCCTCTTTTTTAAAATTACGAATATATTTTTCTTGCTCTAATTCTGTTAGATTTGATGTATCATATATATATAGTTCAGCCTCTTTCTCTTTTAAAACAACCTGAACAGGTTCTTTAACTTGTTTCCAAAGAAAATCAGTCCTCAAAATTTCATAACGATCAATAACAGATTGCCATGCTTTTTTCAATAAATTTACATTAACATCTCCTTCAATGTTAATACAAATCTGCTCATAATAGCTCATACCCTCTTCATTTAAAAGAGTATGAAACAGTAGTCCTTCTTGCATTGGAGTTAACATATTTAATTTAATCGCCTGTTTCACTGCATCATCCTCACTTCCTTAAGAATTTTTCAAAAAAGTATTATGAAAAATTATATAATTGGGAAATAATATCAATATCGTCTTCGTCTAATTTATTTTCTACTCCAAAATCTGATGCTGTAAATGATTGATCTGTTTTATTCATACAATGAGTAAGAATTTCGCCCATATTTCTTACATACATTTCTTTAATCTTTTGCATCAAATCATCACTAATCCATCTGGTATTGTAACTAATAGTTAATCGTAATTTACCATCAATAACCATTCCGTTTATATCAATTAAATATGTGTGTTGATTGTTAATATGAAAATACATTCCAGCATCTTCATTGCATCCTGATAACAATTGATTATCTGATTCTTTAATATTACTAAAACTATTATCAAATTGGCCCAGGTAATTAAACGATATTTCTGCTTTTAACTCCTGTAACTGTGTATAACCTCCAAGATATTGAGCAATTCCGTATTGAACTCCCTTATTTGGGATTCTCCTTAGATTTTCTTTAACATGTTTAATGGTTTTCTCTATACTTTCTTTCTTTTCTAAATAAACCAGGAATGCACTGGTAAACCAACCAATAGTTCTAGTCAAATCAGTATCATCCATTATTTCTTCTCTACCATGCCCTTCAAGATTCAATAAGATATTATCTGTTCCTAATACTTCAGTAAATGTCATAATTAAAGCAGATAAAAGTACATCATTAATCTCGGTATTATATGCACGATTTACTTTAGTTAACAATAATTCAGTCTGGTTTTCATCTAACTCAATCAATAATTCGTCATGATCTCGTAAGTAGTTTTCGTTAACTGGCATTTTAACAAGAGATTGTATTTTTGTTTGATCAATTTTTTCCCAATATTCAATATCAATTTTATCACTCATTGCATACTCACTTAATCGCTGACTCCATTCTTTAAATGAAGTTGTCTTTGCTGGGAGTTCTTTTCTAAGATATGACTTATATAAATTTTCAATATCTTCAGTTAAAATTCTCCAGGATACACCATCGATAACCAGATGATGAATTGCAATCAGTAAGCGTTTTCCATGTTCACCTAAATCAAATACAACCGCTTTAATCAGTAAATCGGTTTCAAGATTCAAACTATCCTGTACCGCTTCACTAATCTTTTTCAATTTCTCTCTTTGTACAGAATATTTATCTTTTGTTAAATTCACAAATTCCAGTTTAAAATCAACTTCATCAATTTTTCGATTGTACTGAACAATCTGTCCTTCTCTAACTTTATAACTCATTCGTAACACATCATGATGTGCTATAATCTTTTTAAATACTTTTTCTAAACGTTCTAAATCCACATCAGTCTTTACTGAAAATAAATTGGTCTGATTAAAGTAATGCTGATGATGTAATTTTTGTTCAAAGAACCATTTTTGAATCGGAGTTAAGAGTACTTCACCTTCAATTTCTTTTTGCGAGATCATCTTTTTCTGCTTTCCATAATCCACATTTTTCAATAATTTAGAGATTACTTTATACTTAAATACATCTTTTACTGTTAAATTGATTCCCTGCTCTTTAGCTCTAGCCAAAATCTGAATTGCCTTAATAGAATCTCCACCCAATTCAAAGAAGTTATCATTAATTCCAACCATTTCAGTTCCTAATATGTTTCCCCATATTGTTGCCAATTTTATTTCTGCTTCAGTGGTTGGTGCAACATATTCTGTACCCACTACTAGATTTCCATCTGGTTCAGGTAATGCTTTTCGGTTGATTTTACCATTCGGAGTTAATGGCATTTTCTCTAAATGACTAAAATATGATGGAATCATATTTTCAGGAAGTTTTTCATTTAGATACATTCTTAATTCAGTTACTGATAGTTCACGATCCGAAACTATATATGCGCATAGATATTGATGATTATTATGATCTGTTCTCTCAATGACTACTGTTTCTTTAACCTGATCATGCTTCAATAATTGGTTTTCAATTTCACCCAATTCGATTCTAAAGCCTCTGATTTTCACCTGATGGTCTATTCTTCCTAAAAATTCTATATTCCCATCAGAAAGCCATCTTGCTAAATCCCCTGTTCGGTAAGTTCGTTCACCATTTTGCTTAATCGGATTTAATATAAATTTTTCTGCTGTTAACTCAGGTCTGTTTAAATATCCCCGTGTTAGACTATCTCCAGAAATACATAGCTCTCCTGGGACACCGATTGGTTGTAAAGCATTATTTTTATCAAGTATAAATACCTGTGTGTTAAAGATAGGTTTACCAATTGGTATATTATCAAGCTTTTCTTTAACTTCATAATTTGTCGAAACAACTGTAGATTCGGTAGGGCCATAGTTATTAATCAATCTATATCTTTGAGGGATATAAGATTTTAACTTATCTCCTCCTGTATAAAGAATTCTTAATGATTGATTGTTTAATAACATAATTTGCTCACAAATCTGAGTAGGTAAAAAGCTTATTGTAATATTATTAGCTTCATAATATTCGTTCAATTTTTGAATATCCAATCTAATCTCATCATAAATGATATGAATTGTCGCACCCTTCACTATGTATGGGAATATCTCCCAAACGGAAGCATCAAAACTAAATCCAGCATATTTTGTACTTTGATCTAATGATGTCACTGAATAATAGTCAACATGCCACCATATTAGATTGACCACTGATTTGTGTTCCACCATTACTCCCTTTGGTTTACCAGTAGAACCTGATGTATAAATGACATAAGCTAAATTCGTAGAATCAGTAATACTTTCTAAATTTGAAGTATCTTCTATATATATTTTTTCATCTGTTAAATCAATTATTTCTCCTGTAAAACTCAACTGTCTAGCTAAATGGCCCTGTGTTAAAAGAACCCGGGTATCACTATCTTTAAGCATATACGTAATTCTTTCTTCTGGATAAGCTGGATCAATAGGTAAATAAGCACCACCAGCTTTTAAAATACCCAGAATACCTACTATCATCTCTAAAGACGGTTCTACCACTATTCCTACAATCTGTTCTGCTGTTACTTCTCTTTTACGCAATACTCTCGCCAATTGATTAGCTTTGGCGTTCAACTCACGATAAGATAAATAATCTGCTTCGCAGCTTTTGTTACCTTTAAAAACAACAGCAATATTATTCGGTCTATTTTCAACCTGTTCTTCAAACAATTGTTGAATTGTTTTTTCTTTAGGATAATCATTTCTGGTATTATTGAATTCGTTTAAAATCTGTAATTTTTCTTCTTCAGAAATCATCTCAATATCTGCTATCTTTAATTTTGGATTTTCAACAATTTCACGAAGAATATTTACAAAATGGGAAGACATTCGTTCAATTGTTTCTTTCTTAAATAAATCTGTACTATATTCAAACTCCAAACGGATATGATCATCAGATTCAAACGCATATAAAGTAAGATCAAACTTAGCTGTTTTATTTCTATATTCATAAGGCTCAAACTTTAAATCATCCACATTCATTTCAGAAAGATTCGTATTTTCCAAAACAAATACTACATCAATCAGTGCATTCCGATCCTGATTTCTCTGAACCCCCAACTTTTCCACTAACATATCAAATTGATAATCCTGATTTTCATATGCTTTCAATGAATTTTCCTTTACTTCAGCTAAGAAATCTACAAATGTTTTCGTTCCTTTGACACTATTTCTCATTGCTAACGTATTAACAAACATTCCAATCATATTTTCTAAATCAGAATGACTTCTTGCCGCAACAGCAGTTCCTATTAATATATCTTCTTGACCTATATATCTTGATAAAAGCAAATTAAAGGAAGCTAATAGCACCATAAAAACGCTAGCATCTTCTTTTTTAATTAAATGATTTAACTGAGAAGTAAGTTCCTTACATAGCTTAATTTTGATTGTCTCACCAGCAAAACTTTGTACTACTGGGCGTACATGATCAGTTGGTAGATTCAATACAGGAACTTCATCTTCAAACTGACTAAGCCAGTATTTTTCCTGCTCTTTATAAATTTCTCCATCAAATAGTTGTTCTTGCCATACCGTAAAATCTTTATACTGTATTGTTAATTCAGGTAAATCTTCACCTTTATAAAGTTGAATTAATTCATCTATAAAAATTCCTATTGATGTACCATCTGAAATAATATGATGCATATCAAACATAAATAAATATTGATCGTTAAACTTGATCAGACTGGTTCGAATCAAAGGAGCTTTGCTTAAATCAAATGGTCTAACAAACTCTGCAACAATATTTTCTAACTCATTGTCTCCGACTACCATTTCAACAATATCCAGTTCCATATTTTTATTAATCCTCTGCATCAATTGACCATTAATCATTTCAAAAACAGTTCGTAAAGAATCATGCCGTTTTAGAATTTCCTTTAAGGCATCTAAAAACCGTTCTTTATCCAATTTACCAGAAATAATCATCATGTATGGGAGATTATAACTTGTCTGATCACCTTCTAGTTGACTCACAGCATATATTCTTTTTTGCGCTGACGATACTGGATAATATTCTTTTTCTTCTATTACTACAATTGGTGAATACTCAGATCTTTTTGCTTTCCCAATATACTCAGCCAAGTCTTTCAATATAGGAATCGCAAAAACTTCTCTAATTTCCAATTTTACATTCAGTTCCTTATGAACCTTATAAGAAACAGATGCTGCTTTTAGTGAGTTTCCACCCATGTCAAGGAAGTGATCATAAATGCTAATTTTTTCAATGCCAAAAATTTCAGACCAAATTTCAACAAGTATATTTTCAATTGAGTTTGTTGGCAAGCCAACTTGTTTATTGTTCAATTCTTCATTAATGTAAAAATCAATCTTTTGAATTAATTCATCAAACACACTATCCTTATATTGAGAACCTAATTTATATCTTTGTATTTTTCCACTTCTGGTCTTTGGTATTTCCTTAACTGGTACCACGTCTACTAGTTCTAACCCCATTTTTTTATTGATATGTTTCTTTATATTCTTTACAAGTGGAATAAAATCTTTTATATCCTTATCCTGATCATAGACCACAAAACCAATAATTTTTTCGCCTCGTTCTTTCTCATCTGTAATCCCACAGACAGCTATTTTTCCTTCTTCAATTCCTGTAACTCCTAATGCTACCCTTTCAATATCATGTGGAAAATAATTTACACCATTAACAAAAATGATATTCTTAGCTCGACCGGTAACAATTACCCGGCCATTCCTCATAAAACCAACATCACCCGTCATCAACCAACCATCCTCTGTAAAAGATTTCTTATTTGCCTCAGGGTTTTTATAATATCCAGTAATTACATTCTTGCCTTTCGCCTGAATATAACCTACTATATTTTCACCTAAGATCTGATTATTTTTATCGCAGATTCGTACGCTGCAGCACTCAATCGGTGCCCCAACATCAACAAATACTGCACTATTATCATCATCTTTATTTATATCTTTGACAGCATTTCCAATTAAAATTGATCTTCGATCTATGTTATAGTAACCAAATTCTTCACCATCTGGCTTCATAGTGATTATCAAACCAGTCTCAGTCATTCCATAGCATGGCAACATCGTGGTTCGCTTTAAACCATATGGAGCCAAACAATCTAAAAACTCATTACATAAATCAGCTGAAATTGGTTCTGCAATATTAAATATTGAACGCACACTGGATAAGTCCCATTTTTTTGCATTTTGACATTGAAAAAATTCAAGGAAATGCTTATAACCAAAATTAGGTGAGGAAAGGATAGTAGCTTGAAGTTCGTGTGTTTTTGAAAACCATAACTGTGGATTTGTTAAAAATAATTCTGTAGAGATGAGGTATTGATTGCTTTGAACAAAAAAAGGTATGAAATGAAATCCGCTAAGACCCAAAATATGTGTCAAAGGTGTCCAACTCAAATAAATATCATCAGAAGTAGCAGAAGAAGCATGGATAATTGAATCAATAACGGCAAGTAAATTTGTATGAGTTAAGATAATTCCCTTTGGATCTCCTGTCGAACCTGAAGAAAATAACATAACAGCTGGATCATCATTCTTTCCTGCATAGATGATTCCTTCTCTTTCATTCTCCATTATCTTATCAAGCATAACGTTATTTTTCTTCATTACTGCTAAGTTATTAGGGTCAATAGTGTTGTTTGAAAGGATATTATACTTTTTATTAATATCTTCTGTAGTTAATAAGTAAGGTCGTTGTAATACTTTCCATACTTTGGATAATTTTAGTTTTTGCTCGTCTGTTTTTCCTAATGGTGTAAATACAGGAACAATTCCTCCTAACAGTGATGCCCAAAGCACTTGGACAAAATCCTGATTGTGTTCTAATTGTAATACTACTTCATCTCCAGCTTGAATACCATTTTGCTGTAGTATATATAAAATTCGAAGAGCTTGATGATACAATTCTCTATACGATAAATATCTTTCTTCATCTTCTTTTTCAATAAATATGATTCCTTTAGAATCTAAAAAACTATCCTCAAAAAATATTTCGATTAAACTTTGAAAATCAGTTATTTTTCTTTTCATTTTCTTCCTCCTTTTGC
>JAGMES010000154.1 GCA_023128035.1 Halanaerobiales bacterium
GTTTGTCTATGTTTTAAGTGGCAGAGAGTTATATGAACAATAAAAAAATTTTACCTATCATTGCAATTGTCGCAACTGTTATCCTATGGGGCATATCGTTTATCAGCATAAAGGTATCCTTAGAGGTTCTGCCTCCAATGACTCTAGCTTTATTAAGATTTATAATTGCATCAATTTTATTGGTGCTAGTCCGCGTATTTATGAGTTTTAAACTTAAAAAAACAAATCAAAGAATAAATAAAAAAGATATTCCGTTGATGGCTTTAACTGGATTTATAGGTGTGACATTATACTTTTTCTTTGAAAACTATGGGATTAAGTTGACTACTGCTTCAGCGGCATCGATTATCATTGCTACTATTCCAATTTTTTCATTAATAGCTGAAGCAATTGTTTTTAAAAGTAAGTTAACTACAAAAAAAATAATTGGCGTTATAGTTTCTATGATTGGAGTTTGTTTTATAATTGGAGGAAATTTAACAAAATTATTTTCATCAAACAATGGCAAAGGATATGTCATGATGTTTGCTGCAGTTTTGTCATGGGTAATTTATTCATTAGTTACGAAACCGTTGTTTAAAAAATATTCTCAATTGACGATTGTATTCTATCAAACAATTTATGGTACTATTTTATTAATTCCTTTCGTCATATTTGAAACTACAAATTGGAATTTATTAAATCATACTATTGTTTTAAATGTAGTTTATCTGGGTGTTTTTTGTTCTGCGGTAGGTTATTATCTTTATGTATATTCGTTGGATCATTTAGGAATATCTACATCATCTTTATATTTAAATCTGATTCCGTTAATAGCAATCATAAGCAGTTATTTTATTCTGGGAGAAATGATAAGTTTAAACCAGATTTTGGGTGGGATATTAGTTATAGTTTCGGTTTATCTTGTGACGTGGGAGGGGAAAATGGATACGGGTAGAGTGGTTAAACAAGGCTTAGTAGAGGAAATTTATGAAAAATAAAGGTTTCTTTATCGTTTTTGTTGAGCGCCATTTGTGAATTTTATTTTGTGGCATAAATATAATAAAACTAGAGTTTGGAAAAGGAATAATTAAAGTAATCTAGAAAGATTATTATGAAGATGTATGTATAACTTGCTAAAATGTGTGTGATAATAAATTTTAGTTATGTGTATTTGTTGATAAAGGAGGAATATTATGGAGCTTAAGTGTAAAAATATAGGAATGATTAGTGAAGCTAATATAAAAATAGATGGATTGACGCTTATAGCGGGTGAAAATGACACTGGGAAAAGTACTTTAAGCAAACTTCTGTATACAATAATTAAGTCTTCTGATAAATCTGATACTTCTCAATTATTTATTCAACGTCAAAGAAGTCAAATTCAAAAGTTAATAGATGAAATTTATTTTTTTACTCGGTCAAATGTGGAAGAGGCAGATACAGAAAACATAACTATTTTTAGATTTTTATTAGAGAACCAATTAAAAGAAAATATAAATGAATATTTAGGATTTTCCGAAAAAGATAAGTATTTACTAGAAAATTTATTTAAAAAAGATTTAAAACATATATTTAAAAAAGCAAAATTTAATCTTACAATATTAAATGAAAAATTTTATGATGATATAATAAGCAAGATAGTTGACATTAGTATAGAAGAAATAGATACTACTAAAATATGTGAGTATAAATTTTTAAAATATATAAATTCATTATTTGATGGTGATATAAATAATAAATTTACTGAAAATAATAGTAATATTTTATTAAGAGAAGGAAACACAGATATATTAAAAATTACTATAGAAAATAATAAGCCTATAGAATTTTTTCTTTTGGATGAATTATATATAAAGGATGCAACTTTTATAGAATCACCTATTGTTTTACAAATGTCTGAAGTGATTTACGATGCAAGAACTAGTTTGGATTTAAACGAAGAATTTAGTTTTATAATAGATAAACCTTTTATTAATATTCAAATGAAAGATTTAGTAACTAAATTAAGACAACCAAATATTCCTGATTATTCAGAAAGTGAATCTGAATCTATATCTCAAATAATTAATGGTAATATGTACTATGATGAAAAAGAAAATTCTTTTCGATTTAAAAAAAATGGAGAGAGTTTTAACGCAATTAATATTGCTTCAGGAATTAAGGCATTTGGTATATTACAAATGCTTTTACAAAAAGGATTTGTAAAAGAAAGAATAGTGTTAATTTTAGATGAGCCAGAAGTTAATATGCATCCTAAATGGCAAATTCAATATGCAAAACTTCTTGTATATCTTGTAGAACAATTAAACGTAAAAGTTTTAATAACTTCACATAGCCCATATTTTATTGAAGCTATTAAAGTATATAGTGATAAAAGTAGTGAAGTTGCAAAAAATACATATTTCTATTTATCAGAAAAAAATAATGATAATGTAGTTGATATTATAGAAGTCACTGAACAATTAGAGAAAATATTTGATAAATTGACAGAACCACTTGAAAAATTGGAGAAGGATAACTTAGGTGATCTTTTATGATAAAAAAAATAGAAGATTTTTTTGAGTCAGAGTTTAGTGTTTATAAAAAAACTTTGGCAGAGATAAGTCGTGACACTAAGAATAAAGTATCCTTTATTGATATTACCGAAGGTTTGTATTTGAGTTATGATGATATTGTAGAACAGTTTTATGGTACTACTCCGTGCTCTCCTGATTTAATTCATTTTAAAAATGGTAAAATATATTTTGTTGAATTCAAAAATGGAAAAATAGATAGGAAAAAAGATAAGGATAATTTAAAGCTAAAGGGGATAGAAGGAGGTTTAATTACTTTATATAAAATTTTATCAATGGAATATGAGGAAATTACCTTTGAAGATATAGTTAGCTTAAAAAAAGTTTTTATTATTGTTTATAATAAAGAAAAAAATGAAGATGAAAATTCAAGAACAGGGGCTATAATAACCCATTTTCATTCTTTGCCAGTTCGTTTTGGTTTAGAAATTTACAAGAATACGTTGTTTGAAAATGTTATCACAATTTCGGAAAATATTTTTGTAGAAAAAATTTTGCCCCAATTAGCTTAATTATAAAAGTAATATGATTAGATACAGGTTTCTCGGGATATGCGACATTCTTTGAGCAAAAAAGCGCTAAGAGAATGTCGCATATCCCGAATTTGTTAATACGTCAAGACAAGCCTAACATTTTTAATAGGCTTGTTTTTTTATGTTAGAACAAAAAACACTTGCAACTGATCTAAAAAAGAGTTATAATAATTAAAATGAATAAATTAACATTTATTACAATAACTTATTATATTATTAAAGGAGTGATACGATGTATCATCAACGTAGTGAAAAATTAAAGTGGGTTGGAATAGTTATTCTTATAGGGATATTGGGCTTTGTTTTTTGGCAAAACCAGCGTACAAAAGAAGAGGAGAAGTGGGTTTATCTAACAGAAGTTATTGAGACTGATCAATCGAATCAGACTGGAGAAGATACTTCGCATAGTGAGTATAAAGATGTAAGAAAGATAGGAGTCCATGTAGCGGGAGAAGTAAAGAATCCTGGTGTTTATTTCTTGAATGAAGATTCAAGAGTAGTTGATTTGATTATGTTAGCAGGTGGGGTAACTAAGACTGCAGATTTAAACCAGATTAATCTTGCAGAACCATTGATGGATGGTCAAAAAGTAATTGTTCCTCAGCGAATGACAGTTGTGAGCACAACTACTAGTGGAGCAGGTATATACACATTTTCATCTAGCAGTACAACAAGTTCAAGTTCAAAGAAAATTAGTATAAACTCTGCTTCTAAAGAACAATTAGAGACAATATCTGGAGTTGGGCCAAACAAGGCAGAGGCAATCATTCGGTATCGAGAGCAGAATGGAAGATTTCGCAAGTTAGAAGATTTAAAAAAGGTTGGTGGAATAGGTGAAAAGACTTTTGAAAAGCTGAAAGATCAAATAACTCTTTGAAAAGGGAGAGATTTTTTTGAAGTATAGTGTACAAGAAGAACTCTGGGCCAGCTATCTTGAACAAAAAAGCATCTTCAAACATTATCCTGCTATTATTTCATTAATCCCTTTTATTTTGGGAAGTATTTTCTGGAGAGTATCCCAGGTTCAGTGGAATTGGTACAGAAGAGAATTGCTGTATTTACCTCATGGGATAATTTTTCTTATAGGTACTCTCATTATTTTTCGATCTTCTTGTTGGCGCTTTTTGTTAGTTTTACGCAAAAGGCCATATTATTTTATTTTGCTATTGCTAATATTCTTGGGTGGTTTTTATTATACAGATTATCACTGGAAAAGGACTGCTTTCCCGTTTCATTTGCCAGATAAGACTATCTTGGAAGAAACCTTCATTATGGAAGGGCAATTGCTCGGCTATGATGGAGTAGAAGAGCAAAAATGGATAGTTAAATCTGAGAGAATTGTCCTTAAAAGTTTTATTGAAATGCCAATCCCACAGATCCAAGGAAAAATACTGGTGGTATCCCCTGAAGTTTCATCAAACTCTGTGATTCAAGTTGGAGATCATTTATTATTCATGGGGAAATTACTACCTTTCTCGAAAGCAACGAATCCTGGTCAATTTGATTATCAACGGTTTCAGCGATATTCTGGCTTTTGCTGTCAGATGATTGAAACACAAGTTTATTTTAAATTTCGTCCATCTTTTAATTTTTCGCGATGGATTGATATGGCAAAAAAGAGAGCATCAGATTTTTTTCTCACTCATATATCTGAATCCAGTTATCCACTAGTGATGGTTTTATTAACAGGAGAGAAAGATTATTTAGATGATCTTAAGAAAAATCAGATCCAGAATTTAGGCTTAAGTCATCTATTGGCGATTTCAGGTTTACATCTAGGTTTAGTGGTTATAGGGTTAAAAAAGATCTTACTTTGGCTAAGGGTTTCTCCAAAATATACTCCATGGATTTTAATCATTGGAATCTGGTTTGCTGTTATTTTTGTGGGTTGCCCACCATCTGCACTAAGAGTGGGAATTTACCTTACCTTGACACAGTTTGGCGGTCTTTTGCGCCAGCCAATTAAACCACTCAATCTTTTAGGAGTGACTGCATTTATTATTCTAATAATCAATCCTCTGACACTTTTTCTTGTTGGTTTCCAACTTTCCTTTTCCGTCTACCTTTCCATTTTATTACTATATCAGCCTATTTTTCATGGAGTGAGTATATTTTTTAAGGAAACTTCATTGGTTGGTCAAAAAGTAAAGCAATCTCTCTCTCTGTCGATTGCGGCTTTTCTAGGTTCTGCCCCACTGGTTTTATTTCATTTTTTTCAACTTCCATTGCAAGGAATTCTGATTAATCTTTTGGCCGTCCCTTTGATTGGTATAATTTTAGCTTTGATTTTAATCTCTCTGATAGTGGGGCTAATTTCTCCGTTGTTGGGGAGTTATCTTACCGTGATATTAGATTTATTGGTTTGTGTTTTTAATCAGTTAATATGTTTCTTTAATCAGAAATTTCCAGAAGTGTGGCAGCCAGGGCGTCCATTGATGCTCTGGATAGCTATCTTTTATTTAACGATTTGGGTATTATGGAGATGGTTTGAAAAACGCTCCATGCCAATTTTCTGGAAACGTAAGAAAATAGGTTTAATATATCAATATCTAACCTTGATTATTATAATTGGTGTTGGACAATTTATTACTATACCAGAGAATCAATTGGAATGGGTATTATTAGATGTAGGACAGGGAGATGGGATGTTTATTAAGATTCCTGCTGGCCCGACTATGTTAATCGATGGCGGGGGAAAACCTGGGGTGGGAGATAAAAATTACACTGGTGAAAATATTTTGAAACCATTTCTTCTAAGTCGAGGCATAAAAACGATAGATCTACTTTGTGTAACCCATTTTGATGCAGATCATGTAAAAGGATTACTAACAATTCTCGAAAAATTTGATGTTAAAAGTATTTGGGCGCCTTATGGAAGTCAGGTAAACTATGCACTTGAAATGGAGAAATTAGCTCGCATGAAAGGAATACCTATATACCATCCAGTTCGAGGTCAAGTCCTCGAAATAGGTAATGGAAAAATTGAGATTCTTCATCCTGAATTTGAAGTTAATTATGAGAATGAAAATGATCGTTCGCTTGTATTTAGACTTAAATTTCAGGGAATAAGAATTTTATTAACAGGCGATCTGGGTGAAAAGGAAGAAAAAAAATTAGTTGATGATCAAATAGAGATTGAATCTGAATTATTAAAAGTGGGGCACCATGGTAGTAAATTTTCTACTTCACCTTCCTTTTTACAGAAGGTCAATCCTTTCATCGCGCTGATTTCAGTAGGCAAGAATCGTTACGGACATCCAGCAGAATCAATAATTAATAGATTAAAAGCAAGCGGCTCCCAGATTTGGAGAACAGATGAGAGTGGGGCGATACAAATTTTAATTCACGAAAAAGAGATAAGTATAAAAAAATTTCGAGAATGATGTATAAAACACAAATATTCTTAACATAATAATCTTGATGAGAAGAAAGAGGAAAAATGTGTTAAGGCTTTGCCAGATGTTTTAATCTGGAAGGGGAGAAAGGGCATAAAAAGAGCGGATATAGAATCCGCTCTTTTTATGGAACTCAAGCTCTATTCGGCTACTAGCTACTCTCTACTGATTGGTACCTCCGGCTATTTGGTTTTCATAAGCTTCTACCATTTTACGAACCATGTGACCGCCAATGGCGCCAGTATCACGAGTAGTCATTTCTCCCCAGTAACCACTTTGAGGAGTTTGAATTCCTAATTCTTGAGCTACTTCATATTTAAACTGCTCCATCGCTCTAGCTGCTAATGGGTTTACAAGCGTATTAGATTTTTGACCACCTGCCATTTGGTCCACCTCCGTTTAGAGTTTTAGTTTCCTTTCATTTGAGTGATCTATGATTATTGACCACCCATACCGCCACCACCTGATAGTTTGTTTTCGTAAGCTTCAACCATCTTACGAACCATGTGACCACCGATTGCTCCAGTGTCACGAGTAGTCATTTCGCCCCAGTAACCACTTTGAGGAGTTTGAATCCCTAACTCTTGCGCTACTTCATACTTAAATTGTTCCATAGCTTTTGCTGCTAATGGATTAACGAGAGTGTTGGATTTTTGACCACCTGCCATTTTAGTCACCTCCTTTCGTTTGGTGTAATTCTAGTATGTGAAGGATTTCTATTCTGTATTCTAGCAATCTTGGCTAGTCTTATGAGTGACTACCAGCATAGGAAATGTATGGTGAAAAAAACGTGAAATCAAGCTTATTTTCTATGCTTTTTAAGAAATAAGTAAAATATAACATTTCAAAAGTTATATTTTATTGAGAACCTTATACTATACTTAGAGCTCAAATTCATAAGTTAATTGATTAACGCAGGAATTTACTTATTTGTAGCGAACTTATCTAGTTGAAAGGGTGTGAACTAATGGAACAAATCAAGAAAATATTGAAGTCCAAATTAGAAAATTTAAAACCTCTTTATCTTTTATATGGAAATGAGCCCTATTTAATAGATAAGTTTATCAAAAATTTTATTGAGCGATTTGTTGATCCTGGAATGAAAGATTTTATGTTAAGCTATATTCAAGAGAATGAAGAGAACTTTGACGATAGACTTTATGAAGTTTGTCATACTATTAGTATGATTTCACCATACCGGATTGTAATAGCGCGTTGTCAGGATCGATTGACTGTTAAGAAAGATGATAAAGTGTTAAAAAAACTATTTACTGATTTTCCTCCAAATACAGTGTTGCTATTGACATCGTCAAGAAAACCTGATGGAAAGCTTGGATTTATCAAAAAAGCAAAAGAGATTGGTGAATTGATTGAATTTACTCCTTTGCAGTATCAAAACCTTGATAAATGGATTCAGCAACAGTTTGCAGAAGAAGGAAAAAAAATCGCTGGAAATGGACTTAATTTTTTGGAGGAGAATTTTCATAATAATCTTCAACGACTCAAATCAGAGATTGAAAAAATTATCATCTATGTGGGCGATAAAGAGTTGATTACAATAGAGGATGTTAAAGATGTTATTAGTAAAGATGCTCTTTTAAAGGATAATATTATATTTGATTTGGTGGATGCTGTTGGAAATCGTAAAATTCGAAATGCTTTAATGATTCTAGAAAAAATGGAGAGAGAAGGGGAACCATTATTAGTGATTTTGACAATGTTTGTTCGGCAACTTCATTTGATCATGTTTTCGAAAGAGATGGCAGATCGAGGATTTCCACCAGAGGATACTGCAAAACGCTTGAGGCAGCATCCTTGGCCTATTAAAAAATGTTATAGTCAGGCCAGAAACTTTACTACAGAGGAACTGGAACTAGCGCTAGAGCGGATGCTACAGGCAAATTATGATATTATGACAGGAAAATATCCTGAAAAGTTGGCGCTTCAACTTGCGTTAATTGATATGAAAGATTTAAAAGGAATGCACTAAGGATAAAAGCAGAGATATAGATGGCATGATTAGCCCACAAAAAGTAGTCGCACAAAAGCTCAGGTGCCATATATAGTACTGAATTGGCGGTTTCAGTACTATATATGGTACCTGAGTGCGACTAAAATACTTTTTGTGGACGAATCATGGCATTCTATATCTCTGCTTCTTTGTTTACATATTTTATTTTTTATTAGTTTCAATTTTTACTGGAATATTCATTTTTATGAGTTTCCTGAAAAATATTCTTTCAATTTCGTTTTCCTTAGTTAAATTGCCAAAAGATAAATATAAATGTTCTTTAAAGCTGATAGAGGCCATTTTTATCTTGTTTCCTGTACTAGGAGGTGGATAAGCTTCAAACCTTTCAATATGATCATTTAATTCATGAGGCATAGTGATTTTGCCCATGTTGGATAAACTAGAAGTGTAGCAATTTTCTCCTCTACTACTATTACTATAAAATAATACTAGAATTAAATCTTTTAAGATAAGTGGAAATAGTCTAGTTAATAGTGACATTTCACTATTAACGTTTTTCGCTATTCGCTGGTTTATATATTTTTTATCGACTTCTATTTGCATAAAATGGTGTACATATTTTAAAAGTTCTTTAAAAGTATATTCTCCAAGTCTAGGGTCTATTTCTGGAGTTATGCTAATAAAAAAATTTCGCATAGTTTTAGAGGGATATATCTTTCTTAGATTAACAGGTACATTTAGGATGATAGGTTTCATAACACGTCTTTGCTTTTGGGGTGGTAAAGAATATAGGAAATCTAAAATTGTTTCAAAATATAGGGCAATCAAAAACTCTGTTAAAGTAAAACCATACTCTTTTGCTTTTGCTAATATATCTTTTACAGGAATAATCCCTGTAATGATGTGATATACTCTTTTATCCTCAAGAGGAAATGGAAAATGGTAAGCTTTATTTTTTTTAGGTGGCGTGGGAATTCGATTATTATAATATTTCTTATAAGCATCTTCATATTCTTCTTGATCTGGTTCATAATCCCACTTAGAAAATTCATCTGATTCATTTACAATAATTCCATTTAATCTAAAGTATTCTATAACGAGTGATTTTAGAAAAGTCATGGCTCCAGTTCCATCAGTCAAACTATGTGAAAATTCTACAGATATTTTTTTTTGAAAGTATAAGACTCTAAAAGAAAAAAAGTTTTTATTTTTTTTTTGAATACTCATACATGGATAGTAAGTTTCCTTTTCGATACTAGGGGATTTATCAGTTTGCTCAAAATAATACCAAAAAACACCTCTCTTGAGATGTACTTGAAAATAAGGGAAACGAATAATAATCTTATTAAGAGCTTTCTGTAAAAGATCTGGGTTAACATTATCAACTAAAGTTACAGACACTCGAAAAAAAGTGGTAACTCTGGGTGACATGATAGAAGGATATAGCTTGCCAGCATTATCAAGGGTAAACCATTTATTTTTATGATCTGTCATAACTAGTGCCTCCAATATAATTCTAAACTCTATCAAAAAAGATAGTGTAATTAGATATATTCTCGGAAATTGTGATTTCTCCTGTTGTTTTTAAATAAACTATTTTTAAATAAAAAAGATACCTCACTGTGGAGGTATTTTAGGCTGCAAATATTATCTTTTGAGATAAGACCCCCAC
>JAGMES010000155.1 GCA_023128035.1 Halanaerobiales bacterium
ATATGAGCACCTCATTCCTTGGTATAATTATACCAAGGAATGAGGTAAAAGTAAACCTTTTAATATCAAAAAAACTATTGAAATTAAAGGGTTTTTGGGTATTCATTGTTATAAAATTCCGGGAATGCAGGATCTATGAGAAAAGTAGTTGAAAATGTTGTATTTTCAGTTGGCCCATATCCATTGATTATCTTTAAGTTACTGCATTCTCTTTTCACCTTATTTATATGCTTTGGTGATAGAACATCTCCTCCTACTAACAGGTATTTAAGGGTTTTAAACATATCTGCTCTTTCTTCTGCCATCACATTAAATAAAGGTGCAGTAAGCCATAACATACTTATTTTATTGTTAACAATGTAATTTTTCATTTTTTCTGTGCTTAATATTAGATCATGCCTACCTAAATGTAGTTCAAGTCCATTTAATAATGCTCCCCAAATCTCAAATGTATATGCATCAAAAGCTAGAGTTCCGGTTTGTAATATTTTATTCCCCTGTTCAAACTCGATATAATTTGTATTTTTTATAAGTCTTACTACATTTCCGTGTTCTACCATTACTCCTTTGGGTTTTCCTGTTGAACCCGAGGTATAAATTACATATGCAAGACTTGTAGAAGTATTTTTATTCTCCAGGTTATAACAATTAGAAGAATAAAGTGGTGCATCTAAGATATCCAGTCGATTACAATTTAAATCGATATTTTTTCTAAAATCTCCTTGAACTAGTAGTAAAGGTATGGAGCAATCTTCTAACATAAGTTTTATTCGATCTTCTGGATACTCTGGATCAATTGGAAGATATGCTCCTCCTGCTTTCAGTATTGCCAATATCCCGATAATCATCTCCAGTGATTTTTCAGCCACAATTCCTACTAAAGTCTCTTCTTGTACTCCCTGTTTTCTTAGAATGTTAGCCAGACTATTAGCTTTAGCATTTAATTCTCTATAAGTTAATTTCTTTTCTTCTGCGCGAGTACGCGATAATACTACGATATTCCCCGGTGTTTTTTCTACTTGTTCTTCAAATAACTGATGGATTGTTTTATCTCTTGGGTAATCTGAATAGGTGTTATTAAATTCGTAGAGAATCTTATCCCTTTTTTCATCTGAAAGCATCTTTATTTCACTTAACTTAATTTTTGAATTTGCGACTACTTCTTTAAGTATGTTCTGAAAATATGAGATCATTCTTTCTACTGTTTCTCTCTTAAATAATCTAACACTATATTCGAGGTTTAAAATTATTACATTATCAGCGTCGATGGACGCGACTTCACTTGCATAGAATGTTAAATCAAATTTTGAGATTTTATTGTGATAATCATATCTTCTTAGTTCTAAATTCTCAACTCTAAACTCTCCATTATCAAAGTTTTGCAACTGCATATTTTGCAGCACAAACATTACATCAAATAGTGGATTTCTATTTATATTCCTTCTTAGATTTAACTTATCTACTAACTCTTCGAATTGATAATCCTGATTTTCATAGGCCTTTAATACATTTTCTTTTACTTCATTTATAAATTCTTCGTAACTCTTAATTCCTTCTGGATTGTTCCTCATTGCAAGAGTGTTTACAAACATTCCTATAATTTTCTCTAGGTCTGCATGTGGTCTACCTGCGATTGGGCTTCCTACTATGATATCCTCTTGTCCACTATATTTTGATAACAGGATATTTACCACTGATAATAATACCATGTACAACGTACTATTAGTTTTTTTTGCGATTCTCTTTAACTCCTTTGTAAGTTCTTTATTCAATACAAAGCGTATGCTGTCTCCCTCATAATTTTGCTTAATTGGTCTTGCATAATCTGTTGGCATATTTAATACTGGAATCGCGTTATAACGCGCATCATCACTAAATCTATTGATCCAATATTCTTCTTGTTTTTTCATACTTTCTGCTTTTAATAGCTCATTTTGCCATTCTGCATAATCCTTGTATTGAATTCTTAACACATCTAAATCTTTACTCTCATAAAGGTTTGCAAATTCGTCTACAAGAATTCCCATAGATGTACCATCAGAAATGATATGGTGCATATCAAACATCAATATATGTTCATCTAATTTTAATCTCGTAACTCCTACTCTAAATAATGGTGTTTTAGTTAAATCAAAAGCTCTTACAAATTCATTTACTATTTCTTCTATCCCTCTATCTGCTTTTTCTATATATTCTACCCTAAACTCTACTTCTTTGTTAATCCTTTGTATTATTTTATCATTTAAGGTCTCAAAACTCGTTCTTAAAGTCTCATGTCTTTCTATTAATCCTTTAAATGCATTTTCTAATCTTTCTAAATCTAAATTTCCTTTGATCACAAATACTGCTGGTATATTATAGCTTGTACTATTTAAATCAAATTGCTGAAGCATATACATTCTCTTTTGCGCAGAAGATGTTTCATAGTATTCTCTCTCAGGTACGAGTTGTATTGAAGAAAACAGATTTTGTTCAGAATTTTGGATATATGCCGCAAATTCTTTTATTGTAGGTCTTTTAAACACTTCATCTAAAGGTATTCCTACATCAAACTCCTTGTGTATTTTAGATACAAGAATTGTAACCTTTAAAGAATGTCCTCCTAAATCAAAGAAATCATCGTTTATACCTACTTTTTCTACTGCTAAAACTTCCATCCAAATAGATGCTAACTTTTCTTCTACTTCATTTCTGGGTGCTTCATATGCTACTCCAGTTCTAATATTTCCTTCAGGCTCTGATAATGCTTTTCGATCTAACTTGCCATTTTTATTTAAAGGTATTTTTTTTAGTTGTACAAAATATGATGGGATCATATAATCTGGAAGATTTTTAGATAAATATTCCCTTAACTTCTTTGAAGTTAATTCTATTCCATTTATTTCTCTACGAGCTACTATATAAGCACATAAATATTTATTGCCATTCTCATCTTTTCTATCAATTACCACTACTTCTTTTATATTTTCATAGTTCATTAAGCAATTTTCTATCTCTCCAAGTTCGATTCTAAAGCCCCTGATTTTGACTTGGTGATCAATTCTTCCTAAAAACTCGATATTTCCATCGTGTAACCACCTTGCCAAATCGCCTGTCCTATACATTATTTCTCCAGGTATGTTATGCTGAAATGGATTCAGGACAAACTTCTCTGCTGTAAGTTCAGGGTTATTTAAATATCCTCGAGCAAGTCCTTGACCCCCAAGACACATTTCTCCAGAAACGCCAATTGGAAGAAGTCTTAAATTTTTATCAACTACATAGATTTGAGTATTTGCAATTGGTTTGCCAATTGTTATTATGGATTCTGAGTCAAGGTTTCTCTTTATTGTTGATATAACACTGTTTTCTGTCGGACCATATTCATTCACTATCTCTAAATTTAAATTGAGTTTCTTACTTCTTTTTACAAGATCTGAATTTACCTTTTCACCTGCTAATGTAATAATCCTTAATGATTTTGCATCTTCTTCAGTCAGTACTTCTAAAATAGCCAGATATAATGATGGAACAGATATAAAGTTGGTTACGTACATAGTACGGATATAAGTTCTTAGTGCAATTGGATCTTTTACTTCATCCTCTGCTAATATTATTACTCTTGCTCCTGATACAATTGTAGTAAAAAAACTTGTTAAGAAACCATCAAATGTAAATGAGAATAATTGAAATGATATATCTTTAGGGCCAAATTGATATTCTTCTTTCCTCCAAATAATTGCATTTGTAATACTTTTGTGCTCTATCATTACCCCTTTAGGCTTTCCGGTTGTTCCAGAGGTATAAATTACATATGCTAAATCATCAGGTTTATTTATCTTTGGCAGGTTAGAGCTATCTCCACTGTAGAGTTCATTATTATCCAGAGCAATCATTATTCCTTCAAACTCTGCATTATCTGTTAATTCATTTTGGGTTAACAATACTTTGACATTACTATCAGTAAGAATATATCTTATCCTGTCAGATGGATATTTTGGATCAATTGGAAGATATGCTGCACCAGATTTTAAGATACCAATTATACCAATTATCATTTTTAGAGAACGTTCAACCATAATACCAACAAGTTCTTCTGGTTTAATTTCTTTACCTTGTAATGTTCTAGCCAGTTGATTTGCTTTTTCGTTTAACTCACGATAAGTTAGTTTTTGATTTTGATAGATCAGAGCTATATGATCTGGAGTTTTTTCTACTTGTTCTTCAAATAACTCATGTAAAGTTTTATCTCTTGGGTATTCTGCATAAGTGTTATTAAATTTATATAAAACTTTATCTTTTTCTTCTTTTGATAACATTTCTATCTCAGATAACTTTTCATCAGGCTTTTCGATAACAAAGTTAAGTATATTGCAAAAATGCTCTGATAACCTAGAGATTAATTGTTCGTCAAACTTCAGAGTATTATAGCTGAATTGCATAGTATATTGGTTATTCATCTCTACTGCCAATGTCAAATCAAAATTTGTCGATTCAAACATTGAATATGATTCAACTTTTAATATATTATTCTTTTCAGTAAGTTGTTTATCCAAAGGATAATTTTCAATTACAATTATTGAGTCAAAAAGTTCTTCTTTAGAATCTATTACACTCCATGACTTGATATCTACCAATGACACATTTTCATATTTCATTCTTTCCTTTAAAGTCCCATCAATTTCTTTCAAAAGTTCTAATATAATTTGTTCTGACTTCTCAGACGTTCGAACTCTAAGAGGAATAGTATTTTAAATAATCCTACTATTTCCTCAATACCTTTGATCTCTGCATTTCTACCTGATACAGTTGTACCAAAAACTATGTCATCCGTATTATTATATCTTTGTAGCAAAATGCCCCATACACTGTAAAAGAAAGCAGCAAGAGTTATTCTATTTTCTTTTACAAAATGGTTTATACAATTTGTTAATTCTTTATCCAATGAAAAAACATAACGTTCAGTTGCAACTTGATTAGTTGGGCTACCTGAGGATATATGTAGCATTGTCTTACTATCAAAACCTTCTAAATACTTTGTCCAATAAATTTTCTGTTCTTCTTGATTCTGATGTTGATGCCACTTTAGAAACTCTTTAAACGAATTCTTCTTTACTTTTTCTGGGATATTACCATCATATAAGAGATTGTAAGCTTTAAAAAACTCTTTAAGTATAATACCATTACTCCAACCATCATATAAAATATGATGATTGCTTATAATCAACACAGATTCATTGTCATTAAGCTTTATCAATGTAACTCTAAAGGGTTCCATGCTGATATCTATTTTTTCAATTTGATCCTTTTCCTTAATCTCATAAACTTTCTCTTCTTTCTCTAGGTCATCTAAATCTGATAAATCGTGTATTCTAATAGGTACTCTATACTTCTTCAATACGATTTGTAGAGGTTTTCTGAGCTTTTCCCATCTAAAAACTGTTCTAAGCATTTCATTGGCTTCAATAACATAGTTCCATGCTTTTTTCATCACTTCCAAATTTATCTTTCCACTAATTTTCAAACATAATTGTTCAAAGTAATAATTATCTTCTGAATTTTTTAGATAGTGAAACAGCATACCTTCTTGCATAGGGGTTAATGAAAAAATATTCTGGACATTTTGATTATCAATTTTTTTATCTTTAGTATTCATAATAATTCTCCTTTCTTTATACATTTGGATCCGTTTAAAAAGCAAAAATTCAAGAAAATTATTTTTGTTTGTATAGTTTTGCATACAATATATTTACTTGCTTAAATAGTAATAGTTTATTTAAACTATCCAATAAGAAATTAAAGGAATTTATATCTTAAATTACTACAAGCCATTTTATTAAATTTCGTCAAATTTACTACAATTCCTTCATACTTTTTTATTATTCGCAATTATTTTACTTTTAGAAACATTAATTAGACAAGAACTATAAAAAAACAAAAAATCCATCTTACCTGAAATTAATCTCAGATAAGATGGATGCAATATTAAGATAAAGTTCACAGGTAAGATTAAAAGCTAAATCACATGAGAAAGATTTTTAATACTTAAATGAAAAATGAGCCAAATACTATTGGCTCATAATCCTCTTACTAAACCAAAACTTTCTTAACACATTTCTCTCCTACAAATACCAATACCCATTTCAGAAGTTTCTTCTTTTCTTGTAGTTCTTTTGCCATGCTATAAGTTATGAGTTGATTTTTACCATTCTCAACCATCTCTGCAACTAATTGATCTCCCTTTTTCTCATAATCTTTCTTTTTTATATACTTTAACTCAATCAATCCCTCATAAAATTCTTTTTTACCAATCCGGCTAAAGAAGGCTATATCAATATATCCACCATTAGCTTCATACTCGCTTTTGACATAATAGAGTTTGCTTAGCATTAGAAAAGTAATAAAGATCAATTTGACATATTTCTCATCAAAATTTAGATAATCTCGATTAGATAAGTCTTCTAAGGTTTGCTCAATCAACTGGATGAATGTATCCAGATTACCGTTTAATGCAATTTGATCAATACTATTTTCAATCTCAAAAGTCTCTAATTTAGGTTCTATTGGTTCTATAAGAATTTGACTAAAGAAGTTAAAATAGAGTTCTTTGATTACATAATTAGGTACTTTTAATTTGATCCGAGTTAATACTTCTTTTTCAATTGTTAAGAATCCCATATAAAATAGTAATGAAAGAAAATCACTCGTTGTAAACTCTTTAGCCAAACTAAATTCTCTAGTGATGGTTGTAATCTGAGGTTCACCCTTTAAAATTCTCTCCAAAATCTTATAATTCCGCTCTTGATTTTTCAGTGTAAAAAGTTTTTGCATTTTTGAATAGTCACTGGATATATTAATATCAATCAGATCTTTTGGAGGTTTTCTAGTCTTTTGATAGGTATTTAGATAATATAAAATCATGTCACTGTTAAATACTCTTTGCTCTACATCTTCATTGAATAAATAGCCGTTATAGTAATTTTTTAATTCTGGCATCAATTGATTCACATCAGTCATATCTACAGTTGCTTCTAATAATGATAAAACTTCTGTCTCTGTAAATCCCATCATTTCATTAAGATTAGGATCACGGGTCAGATTAGAGGCTATATTAAATCCACTGGTCAAGCTATCTAAAGTAATCGGGCTTACTCCTGTGACAAAAATCCGGTCAACAACCCCCATAGCAGTTCCATTCTTCAAAACTTCATACCATTTACGAACAAAGCCTGTTTTACTTATGGACTCTTCAAAGATCTCAGTCTGAAAACTCAATAATTCATTGGCAAAATGATCATATTCATCTATCAATACATAGATTTTTCCGCTAATTTTTGATTCAACTCGACTAAGGAACGATCTCAAAACTACTGAAGGCAAACCTTCCTTGGTATATTCAAAGTCCAGGTCATATATTTCACAAAATTTATTCAAAGATTCGAGTACAATTGAACTAAATTCAGATATCAATAATTCTTGATTGGAAGTATTAAGTCCAGAAAAGTTAAAATTCAAAATGTAATAACTATTAGCATATAGAGTCGGATTTTCACCAATATATAAACCACTGAAAAGTTGATCAAATTGAGCTTTAGTGTTAATATTATAATAGCTATCTAACATAGATAAAAAGAGACTTTTTCCAAATCTTCTAGGGCGTAAAAAGAAAACATATCTTTCACCATAATCTTCTAAGATTTCAATATATCTAGTTTTATCAACATATATATAGTTGTTCAATCTTAACTTTTTAAAATTACTTATACCATGAGGAATCCTTTTTTCATTTTTCACTAGAATTCCTCCTTCCACAAATTGATAAAAAATGTTGACTCTCTCATTATACCACATGTGAAAGAATTTTATTAACTTAAATGAAAAATGAGCCAATTACTATGACTCATAATCCTCTTCCTAAACCAAAACTTTTTCAACACATTTCTCTCCCACAAATACCAATACCCATTTCGTCAATTTCTTCTTTTCCTGCAATTCTTTTGCCTTGCTGTAAGTTATGAGTTGATTCTTACCTTTCTCAACCATCTCTGCAACTAATTGATCTCCTTTTTTCTCATAATCTTTCTTTTTTATATACTTTAACTCAATCAATCCTTCATAAGTTTCTTCTCTGTCAGATCGACTAAAAAAGGCTATATCAATGTATCCACCATTAGCTTCATACTCGCTTTTGATATAGTAAGTCTTACTTAATCCCAGATAAGTTAGTATAATAATCTTTATATATTTTTCATCAAATTTAATATAATCTCTATTTGATAGTTTTTCTAAACTTGCCTCAACCAAACCGATAAAATTATCAATATTTCCTTTAGTTGCAAGCTCTACTATGCTTTTTTTAATCTGAATCGTTTCAAGTTCATATTCGCTATATTCTTTGATAATCTGTGTAAAAAAATCAAAATAAAGTTCCTTGATCGCATAATTTGGTACTTTTAAATAAACCATATCTAAAACTGAGCGATCTATCGTCAAAAAACCCAAATAAAATAATAAAGATAGAAAATCTTCTTCGGTGAATTCTTTTGCCAGACTAAATTCTCTAGTTATCGTTGTTAATTGTGGTTCATTATTTAATATCCTTTCTAAAATTCTATAATTCCGTTCTTTATTTTTCAGTGTAAAAAGTTTCTGCATTTTTGAATAATCACTGGATATATTAATATCAACTAGATCTTTTGGAGGGTTTTTAGTCTTTTGATAGGTATTTAGATAATATAAAACCATGTCACTATTAAATACTCTTTGCTCTACATCTTCATTGAATAAATAGCCATTATAGTAATTTTTTAATTCTGACATCAATTGATTTACATCAGTCATCTCTACAGTTGATTCTAATAATGATAAAACTTCTGTCTCTGTAAAACCCATCATTTCATTTAGATTGGGGTCACGGGTTAGATTAGATGCTATATTAAATCCACTGGTCAAGCTATCTAAAGTAATCGGGCTTACTCCTGTGACAAAAATCCGGTCAACAACACCCATACCCGTTCCAGTCTTTAAAACTTCAAACCATTTACGAACAAAACCAGTTTTACTTATTGTATCCTCAAATACTTCCACCTGAAAACTTAATAAATCATTGGCAAAATGATCATACTCATCTATTAATACGTAAATTTTACCATCTATTAAATACTTTACTTCTGTTAGAAAAAAACTCAATAGATTTGCTGGTTCTTCTTCTAAGGGTAATTCGAACGCTAACTGATATTTTTTTTTAAAATCATTTATTCCATCCAAGATTTTTCGCCTAAATCCACTTACTAAACTTTCACGTTCAAATGATTGAATACCAGAAAAATCAAATTTAAGAATATAATAGCTATTGGCATATGAAGTAGGATTATCTCCAATATATAAACCACTAAAAAGTTGATCAAATTGAGCTTTAGTGTTAATATCATAATAACTGCCTAACATTGATAAAAAGAGACTTTTTCCAAACCTTCTGGGTCTTAAGAAAAAAACATAATCCTCCCCATAGCTATCCAAAATTTCAATATACTTAGTCTTATCAATATATAAGAAGTCCTTTGATCTCATTTTTATATAATCACTAACTCCGTAAGGAATGATTTTTTTATTTTTCACCCTAATACCCCTTTCCAGAAATTGTTGAAAAAATATTAGTTCTATCTTATCATTATACCACATAAGAAAGAATTTTAGTAACTTAAATGAAAAATGAGCCAATTACTATTGACTCATTTTCCTCTTACTAAACCAAAACTTTTTCAACACATTTCTCTCCCACAAATATCAATACCCATTTCATAAGTTTCTTCTTTTCCTGTAATTCTTTTGCCTTGCTGTAAGTTATGAGTTGCTTCTTACCTTTCTCAACCATCTCTGCAACTAATTGATCTCCCTTTTTCTCATAATCTTTCTTTTTTATATACTTTAACTCAATCAATCCTTCATAAGTTTCTTCTCTACCAGATCGACTAAAAAAG
>JAGMES010000156.1 GCA_023128035.1 Halanaerobiales bacterium
CGTTTGTCTATGTTTTAAGTGGCAGTGATTGCATGTTAGCTAAAAGCGGAGAGGTAAAACCACATGATGCTTTATTTAAAACTCTTCTGGAAACGTTCTTTGTAGAATTTGTAGAATTGTTTTTTCCAGAAATTTTAAAGTGATGGACAAAAGTCATATAAAGTTTTTAAGAGAGGAAATAATAACAGATTATGAGAAGTTAAAAAAACACATCGTAGATATCATTGTTGAGACAAAATTAAAAGGTGAAGATGGAGTAATCTTAATTCATGTAGAAAGTCAAGCACAGAGAGAAATTGATTATAATGCAACAATGTATAATTATTTTACTGAGTTGTATAAAAAGCATAAACGAAAAATCATTCCAATAGTTATTTACTCTCATGAAATAAAAATCATAGAACCAGATAGTTATATAATAGAATTTCCATTTTTGAAAACTTTGGAGTTTAAATTTTTAAAAATTCAGTTGAGAAAGGAATCCTGGAAGAAGTATATAAAAAGTAATAATCCTGTTGCAGCAGCATTGATAAGTAAAATGGATTGGACAGAGAAGGAGAAGATAAAAGTTAAGTTGGAGTTTTTACGAATGTTGACAAAAATGAGGTTAGATGATCTGAAGACAGAGTTTTTAATAAAATTTTTGAGACGTACTTACCCTTTTCTGGGAAAGATGAAGAAGTTTTTCATATGAGATTAAAAAATGAATTAAATAAAAGGGAGGTAGAGAAGTGCATGGAATTTGTATCATCTTATCGACTCAAAGGTAGAGAGGAAGGTATTGAGATAGGACGTAAGGAAGGTAAAATGATAGGACGTAAGGAAGGTAAAATGATAGGATGTAAGGAAGGTAAAATAGATATTGCAAAGAAAATGTTATTAGCAAAGATGAGGATTTCAAAAGTTATAGAACTTACAGGTTTGTCCTATGATGAGATTGAAAAATTAAAATGAGAAGATAAAACTATTACAGCTTTGATTCGTTGTTGTTTTGGGTAGCAATAAGTTGGATGAGGGAAGGAAAATTAAATTTAGCGTAGAAAAAGGTAATGTAGAGATGAAAACAATTTCCCACACCACTTAAAAGTTTAAATAGTCTGTCTGGTGTGAGAATTAGAGTAATAACAAACATATTTCTATAAAGGATTATTATTTTAAGCTACATAATGTTTATAAAGTACAAAGCCTTCCAATACTATCTTTACAAGTAGTTGGAAGGCATATCTATATGGTGATTCAAAAAATAGATACTTGCTGATACTTTATTGTCAGAAAGATACCAAAGGTTGTTTTGCATAAAGTTAGCTGAAAGGTGGGTAAATAATGAAGATTCCATATGGTATCACTGATTTTGAAAAGATTAGAGAAGAAAACTTATTGTATATAGATAAGACTAAATATATTGAGGTTTTAGAAGATTTAAATACAGACTATTTGTTTTTCATTCGTCCAAGAAGATTTGGAAAGTCTCTTTTTTTATCAGTTTTAGAGCATTATTATGATTTAGAAAGAAAAGAAGAGTTTGATAAATTATTTGCTGACTTATATATTGGAAAGAAATCTACCAAAAGAAAGAACTCATACTTTGTTTTAAAATTTAATTTTTCTGGTTTGAATACAACTACCTATAATGAATTACTGGAATCATTTGAAGATAGCATAGTAGGTAGTTTGATTAGATTTTTTACGTATTATAATATGTATTTTTTAAATACAGCTAAAATTATTTTAAAAATCGAGAAAGCACGTAGTATTAGAAAAATGTTAGATATCTTATATAATGAGGTAGCTACTACGAATTATAAAATTTATTTGATTATTGATGAATATGATCATTTTGCAAATGATATTATTGCTATGGGAGATGGGGATTATTATAGAGAACTTATTCGTGCCAGTGGTTTTGTTCGTGATTTTTATGAGAACATAAAAATTGGCACCGAGAAAGTAATTGACAAAATTTTTATTACAGGAATTGCGCCTATTATGTTAGATGATATGACCAGTGGGTTTAATATATCTTCAAATATTACTATGATTCCACAGACGAATGAGATGTTGGGATTCACTGAAGCAGAAGTAAAGAACATTTTCGCTAAACTTTCATGGGTTAATGATCAAGATGATATTATGACAGAGTTAAGAAAATATTATAATGGATATCTTTTCAATAATAGTGGTAAATCTAGAGTTTATAATCCGGATATGATTCTCTATTTTTTAGGCCAATGGCAACTTATAGGGGAGTATCCGGATCAGTTAATTGATGATAATGTAAAAACAGACTATGGTAGATTAAATCGTCTGATCGCGAATCAGAAAAATCGTGAGATTGTAGAGCAGATTATTGAAACTGAAAGAATTACGGCAAAGATAGTTACTAAATTTTCTTTTGAAATGATGTATGATGACGATTATTTTGTTTCTCTTTTATTTTATATGGGTCTTTTGACGATTGAAAAAAAGGTAAGAAAACGGTACGAATTAAAGATACCAAATTATGCAATTAAAATGGTTTATTGGGAATACTTCGAGAAAAAATTGGGGGAAACCTACCATTTAACATATAATAGGACGGCATTGGAAGAATCAATAGAAGAGATGGCTTATGCTGGAGATATTAAGCCATTCCTTGAATTTACTAGTGAACAGATATTACAAAAGTTATCTAATCGTGACCTAATGCGATTTAATGAGAAAAATTTAAAGATTATATTAAGGAGTCTGCTTGCAGTTGCAGAAGTTTATAATCCTATTAGTGAAAGAGAAGTAGAGAACGGTTATATTGATATATATCTAGAAAAAGATTTTCGTTTTCAAGATATTAAGTATGAATGGCTGTGGGAACTAAAATATTTGAAAAAAGTGAAATTGGTTTGCTAGAACAGGTAAAAGTAGAAGGTTTAGTACAGTTAAAGAGATATACTGCAAGTGAGCGATTTAGAGGAAAGCAAAATTTGAAGAGTGTTTTGATTATTTTTATCGGGAAAGATGAGTACGTGTTAATTAGTTGCTGAGATGAAAGCAAAATCCCACACCAGCATGAGACGGCAAAAACCCCAGTCTGGTGTGGGAAATTGATTTTGAGCCCAGTAATATCAATGGTTTATGAGGGGTAATGTAACAATAAACATACTTCCTATTAAGGAATTGAAATACTCGATATCTTAAAAATTGCAATTGAGTTATTTCACTTAGCATATCAAAGACTGTTGGCAATGTATAGATGCCAGCAGTCTTTTTGTATCTAAGATAAGGGCAGGAAGATTTCTTTTCTGAAAAATTTCTCTTCTAAAAATTGGACATATAAAAGGATTTTGTAAGGAAAAAATCGAAATATAGTAATATACCTAACAAATTTATAAAATGGAATTAAATATGGAAAAGGGGTTATGAAGATGATCACCAGGATATTACGAGTTGGTTTGGTTTTAATGATCTTACTGTGTACGTTTGGTGGAGGTACAGTTTTTGCTGGAGTTTCTGAAGAGACTTCAAAAGAAGAGGCTTCTAAAATTGATTCTGAACCTATTGAACAGACGGAGTTGGTTAGTGAAAGGACGGAATATTCACGAACATTTCTAAATTCTGATGGAAGTACAACTTTGGAGATCAGCAGTAAACCCTTATTTTATCAAGAGGAAAAGGGGTTATTTGCAGCGATTTCACCTACGATTCAGACAATAGGTGAAAAAGATGAAACTTCATATCAAGTAATTAAAGCTTCTTATCAATGTAATTTTGGTGATAGCGAGGAGGGTTTTCTTTTTACATATCAAGATCATTCTATCAGAGTTCAACCGATGGATGTTGATAAACCAGTAAGTGGGTCTATTTATGAAGATGTAGTGAGTTATGAGAAAGTTTGGGAGCATGCAGATTTAATCTATGAGATAGGGGAAGATCATGTAAAAGAAAAAATAATACTTTACAGTAATAAGGCCTCGACTCAATATAAGTTTCGTTATCTCTTACCTGATAAAGCAGTGGTGACTGAGGTTGAAAACGGTTTAAATATTACTGTAAATGATGGAGAAGTTAGCTTTTTTGTACCTGATCCTTTTGTTTATGATATGGTGAATACGAATCCTTCTTTTGAAGCAGTTTCAAAAGATTATGAGCTTAATGGTCAGGAGCTTATTCTAACATATCAGATTGATCAAGAATGGTTTAATTCTAAAGAACGTGTCTTTCCTGTTACTATTGATCCTACTATATCACTTCAACACAGACCTTATGAATTTACTTTTGATGGAGATCAGACGATTACTGTGGAGCTTCATCAATATATGCCTGCAATGACAACTTCCTATGCAGCAGATCGCTTTACAATAAGTGATGGTCATAAAACACTTATGAATGAAGTATTATGGAATAGCATTATATCTTCAAAAAGAAATGATGTAACTAAATCTTTAGAAGTCAGTAAAGGTTTAACTTATTCAATTATCCATAGTGTTGGTAATGGATGGGTCCCTTTCAAAATTATTTATGGGTCTTCAACAGCAAAGATTACATATTTTCAAAAACCAATAACTATATTCTCTGAAGAAGATAAATTTGATAGATATTATTCTGAATTTCCAAACTTGTCATGGGAAATTATGTACAATAATATTGATATTAATAATTACACAGATCAGGAAATACAGAAGGAATATAAGATAGTCTTTAGTAGGTCGCTGGATAGTCTTAATGTAGGTAATGATTTTACTGAGAAAGAAGATTGTTTATATTTTGATATAGAAAGTGGTCATACTGCATTTGATCTAGAGAAAGATGGTATTTTACTAAAAGAGCAACTAGATGAAGAAGGTGAATGGTATTTTAAAGTTGCTGTATCGAACGGTGGACTCTGGTCTGATTGGAGTGAAAGTCAGTCTTTTATTCTTGATAAAACAGCCCCCAAATTTGAAAGTACTGAGTTAAATTATATACCTCTTGAAAACTATGGAGTAAAAGTAGAGTGGGGAAATGTTATAGAAAATTATACTGAGATCAAATATGAAGTAATGCTAGCTAGAGATTTTGATGAGAACTTTATTAAGGTAAATTCAGAGTTGATATTTGAAGATGAAGCAAAGATAGAGAATTTAATGCCTAACCAAAAGTATAAAATAAGAGTTGTAGCTCTAGATGAGGCAGGAAATAGTTCGATACTTGATGGTGAATATGTTACACCAGCAGCAGAGACTAAAATTCAAAAAGTAGAGTTTATTGAAGATGGTAAGGGTGGGTATGTTCCAGAGGTAACTTTTGTACATAATCATTCAGATGCTTATAAAATTAAAATTTTTAAGTTTAATAAACAACAAAATGGTTATGAAGAAGTTTATCTGACCGAGAATTGGATTGAGGGAAGCAATTATAATAGTTCTTTGATTAGTTATAAGATAACAGACGTATCTATCGAGCGTTTTAGCAAATATAAATTTCAGGTAGCTACTGCAAATGGAGAGAGGAAAGATTGGGCTGGGTTGAACTATTGTGAAACCAATGAAGATGTGAAAGTTCCCAATGCTAGACCAGAAAAACCAATGCTAGTTTCTCCTGAGTTAGATATAACAGTGAAACCTGGAAGTCAAGATGAAATAATACTAAAAGCAACCACTGTTGAGGATTATGAAGGAGATCAATTAGCATATGTTATTGAACTTTATGAACTGTTGGGAGAGTTGCCGCAAACAGTTGATGATTTAGCAGATAATACTGAGTTTAATGTGTTATGTTTGGAGATATTTAATGGGTTATATCCAGATTATCTAGATGAAAAGATTCGTTTTGAATATGATAATAACACCATAGCTACTTTATATGAGTGGACTGGTGAAGAGTACGTTCCTGATAACTCAGATGATAATAATGATCCTGGTGATAATCAAACAGATCCTGAGGATCCAAATATTATTTTTGGTACTTTGATTATAACTGACCCAGGTGATGATGATATTTATGATCCATCACTGCCTGGCACTGGAGGGAATACTCATCTACCGGGTTCTGGTGACGATGATGATGATAATCAAATACCTCCAGATCAAACTATTCGTTCAGTATATTCATTTGAGGAATATAAGGAAATTGTTTATGATATCCAATACGACTTTTACTATAGTGATTTCTTGAAAAAAATTCGTGAAGAAAACTTTGCAAAATTTGTAGAAGAAAATGCGACAGAGGAAGAGTTATCAAATATAGATAATAAACCAGCTGAACTTGAAAATGATAAAGTTTTTGCGACATTTAAAAATTTAGAAGAGAAAACTTACGCTTGGCGAGTAAAAGTAACTGAAACAAATACCTTTGAAGTTGATGGAAATGTATCTTATTCGAGTTTCTTTACTTTTATTGTTAAGAAGACAGGACCTCAGACTCCAACATTTGTTATGCAGAATAGAAGTGGCACTCCAATAACCGCAATAAATCAGACTGCAATTCGACTTGGCAATATTGTATATGATAAAGGAGCAACTGTACGCTTAACAGTTAGAGATACTTATCAATCTGAAAAAGATATTGATTTGATTTACCGCAATTATTATGATTATACTCTAAGTAATTATCAAGGAGAGCATACAATATTTCTTAGAGCTTATGATAGTTTAGGAAATTATACAGACAGCAAGCATACCATAATATATGACACAATACCGCCGCAAAATCCTACTTTAGAAGATATTGAAGTAATAGAAGGAGATCGTTTATTGATTCTTAAATGGAAACCCGGTAGTGATTTTCCGAGTGATGATAATATTTTACGATATGATGTAACGGTTACATTGACGAAATCATATTTTACTGATGGAAAACGAACTAAGATATTTGGGGTATATCCAAAAAATGAGGAAAGTCTAGAGTTAAAAACAAAGGATTTAGAATATCTTGATGACTTACAATATGATGAAAAAGTTACTTTCTCACTTGAAACCTTTGATAAAGCAGGCAATCGAGTGAATGCTTACCAAACAGTAGTAGGGTATACAAGGCCTGAGCAGAGTGAGATCCTTGATCCTTATAATCAAGCAAAGCAGACCATTATAACTGAAAATGGATCTATCAAACATATGCTTGTCATTAACTTAAAACAAGTTGATGCTTCAGCATATAGATTACGTTGTGAAAAAGTGGGTATCGAGGGTTTTATCTATTCAGAGATTTTAACCAGTGGTAATTGGAATGTACAAGTTGCTCCTCATGGTAGGTATCGTTTTTGGGTACAAACTTTTAATAAAACTGCGTATGAAGGAAACGGAGAGGTTGGACAAATTGTTGAATCACAGCCTGTGGAAATTCAAATATATAATTTACCTCCATCTTTGCCTAATGTGAGTGTGCCTTCTTATGTTAAAGATACTTCTATTACTTTAACTCACAAAGGCGGCAGTGATAACGATGGTGATACTTTAACCTATTATAATAAAATCACTGAAAATGGTAAGGTTATTGTTGATCCAATAAAAGATGGAGAGACAAAGGATACCAGTTTTACTTTAGCAAACTTGAAAGATGGGAAGAGATATACCTGGGAAGTAGGAGTATGGGATGAGTATGATTTAGATCAGGAAGGTAATCAAAATATTATTTATACAAATCCAGTTTCATTTACAATGGATAAAAGTTTTCCTTCTATTTCAGTTAGTCCTCCAGACGAAGAGAAGTACATGAATATTGATAAGGTGACGATTACATCTTCAGATAATATTAGTGGTCTTAGAGAACTAAGATATATGTGGAGAATTCCCAATAAAGAAGATGATCCTACAGCCGTAATAGAAGAGGGAGAGATTAAATCTGGAGATTCTCTTCTAGTCAAAGATGGAGAGTATGAACTTATAATTACAGCTATTGATGAAGTAGGAAACACAAATAATCAAAAATATCTTTATAAAAATGATTCTACTGCTCCTGTAATTGAAGAGATTCAGATAAATGGTATTCAATTAGGAGATAATTATTTATCAGAAACAAGTGCAGTTCAATTTGATGTTCAATTTAAAGAAGATCAAAGTTTACTCGAAGGCTTTTATTATTGTTTAATCCCTAAAGGGGTTACTGTATCTGAAATAAACGAGGCAGATTTAGAATGGGTATATATTGATCCAGAAAAATTGGTTTTGGTGAATGACTTACAATATAAGTATCAATTTAACCAGACATTATATAACACAAAATCATTGGAAGCTGGAGTAGAATATTATCTGTATGTACAGGTTTTAAATGAAGTGGGTTTACAGGCTATTGAAACAACAGAAGAGAGTATTATTCTTGATCTTACTGGCCCGGAGTTTACTAACTTCGAAGTAACTGGCCTTAGTGATGGAGTAGGAGGAAAATATCTAACTGATTTAGCAGAACTTGTGGTTAATTGTGAAGCAGAAGATTTAGAATCTGGTAAGCAATCCATCGAATATGGTGCTATCATTGCAGAGGAGATAAATCCAAAAACATGGTATCAGAGTATGGATGAATTAAAAGAGAATTGGAACTATGATGATGGGACAGAATTGAAATTGGTAGTCAAAGCGACTAATGGCCTTGGAAATGAAACATTTCGCTATAGTGATCAATTTATAGTTGATCTAGAGAGTCCAGAATTGGTCTATATTCGCGCAGGTTGTGACCCAACTTTAGTGGATGATAGCCCATATTATCAGCAAAATAATAGAGATTTAAATATCGTCTGGAAGATGTCAGATGCTACTGGTATCGCAGAATATGCTTATGGAATCGGTCGAACAATAAATGACAGGGAAGTGAGTAAGCTTTTTGCTGATGCTGATGAAGATGGTTGGATTGTGCTTTCTGATACTTCTTTAGAACAGCAGATGGTGATTCATTCTGGAGAGGAAAGTTTTGATGATGGTACTTACTATATTACTATTCGTGGACGAGATTTTGCTGGAAATGAGAGAATCGTTACCGCTAACCCAATCATAATCGATTCAAGTTTAGCTACCAGACCAGAGATAACTATAAATCCATATCTTACAAGTTTAACTAGTTTACCTATTCAGTTAAGTTATAGTGGGGAGTTGAATGTTGTTGAATATCACTGCACCCTTTATCATGAAAGTGATGGTGAATTAGTAGAGGTTTATTCGGAGATTATTACACCAGATTCTAAAGACTATAGTGGAATAGTATCTTATACCTTTAGTCAGGGTGAGAGATATTATCTTAAAGCTGAAGCAGAATTAGAAGATGGAAGTTTTATAGATATCTGGAGCCCACGTATATTGATTGATACGACAGATCCAAAAGTTGTTGAGTTTAATGTACCTAAATATAGTATTGCCGATGAGATAATTATAGACTGGCAAGCTGAAGATTTAGATTATGGAATTGAAGGAGAGCAGGGACTTAACTATCAAGTTAAATTAGGATATTCCAGAGGTGGAGATGAACTTCTTAAGTGGACAGATACATTATTTAACCGATATCTCTTTAAAGATTTAGAAGTTTTAGATGGGGAGAATATTTATGTCACTTTAAAAGTAACTAATGCTGCAGGATTATCGATTGAAGTATATAGTGAAGCGATAACTATTGATAATTCGGTGCCAGAAGTTCCTGTGATCACTCATCAATATGGGTTATTTACAGCTAACAAAGATATTTTGGAGTATGATTGGAGTTTGACTAATATTTCAGATAGTAAGTTAGATCATTATGAAGTTACGATCTTACATACCACAATCATTCCAGAAAATGCAGAATGGATCAATGTTGGTATTGCTACAAATTACTCATATGAGGCTTTATTAATTAATGGTTCAACTTATTATTTAGCAGTAAGAGCATATGGAAAGAATGGTTTATATAGTGAAGGAATCAGTGATATTGTGATTATTGATTACACCAAACCAGATTTGATTAGTGTTGATGATAAGATGAACTATTCTGCTGATACCAAAACTTTGGCTGCTGAATTTGATGTGAT
>JAGMES010000157.1 GCA_023128035.1 Halanaerobiales bacterium
ACTGAAGCCCCGATGTTCAGCTTTAGCTGGACGAGTTCACGGAATTTACTAATAACCTTCTATCATGCAAAAAAACTGACCACCTAAGGTCAGTACTTTTTATAGTATGTGAGCTCTTGAGCGACTACTTTTTGTGGGCTAATCATTATATATCCAGTTCTTCAACCAAGTCAGCATTCTCAATAATAAATTCTTTTCGTAGCTCAGCATTATTTCCCATCAGTTTATCAAAAACTATATCTGCTTCTCTTTCGTCTTCTATCTCTACACGTTGTATTTTACGAGTCTCAGGATTCATAGTTGTATCCCATAATTGTTTAGGGTTCATCTCTCCAAGACCTTTGTAACGTTGAATAGTGTATTTTTGATCTCCGATCTTTTTCAAATACTTCTTTAACTCCTTATCTGAATACATATATTTTTCCTTTTTCTTCCCCAGGTTAACCTTATAAAGCGGCGGTTGAGCAATATACACATACCTTTCATCAATTAACTTATGCATGTATCGATAAAAGAGTGTCAAGATAAGAGTAGAAATATGAGCACCATCCACATCAGCATCGGTCATGATGATAATTTTACGATAGCGAAGTTTACTAATATTAAACTCTTGACCAATTCCACATCCCAATGCTGAAATAATCGTCGCAATCTCATTATTACTCAAAACCTTGTCCAGACGAGATTTCTCTACATTGAGAATCTTACCCTTTAAAGGCAAAATCGCCTGAAACTGTCGATCTCGTCCCTGTTTTGCAGAACCTCCCGCAGAATCACCCTCGACTAGAAAAATTTCGGATTTTTCAGATTTTCTGCTACTACAGTCAGCTAATTTTCCAGGTAATGAATGACTACTCAAAGCGTTTTTTCGCTTAGTAAGTTGACGAGCTTTTTTCAAAGCTTTTCGATTACGTACTGATTCTAAAGCTTTATCAATAATCGTTTTCGCAACTTCTGGATTAGTATCAAAATAATAACCAAGACGATCAGAAACAACAGTCTCAACTATACTCCGCATTTCACTATTTCCTAATCTAGCCTTTGTCTGACCCTCAAATTGGGGTTCAGGCAATTTTACATTAATAACAGCGGTTAAACCTTCCCGAACATCGTTTCCAGTCAAAGATGGATCACTATTTTTCAAAAGATTGTTTTTCTTAGCCCAGCTATTTAATGCTTTTGTCAGAGCAGATTTAAAACCTGTAACATGATAACCTCCATCTTCAGTATTAATATTATTGGCAAAAGAGTAAATCCGTTCATTGTAGCCATCATTATACTGAAATGATACCTGAATATTTTTATCATCAACTTGCTTTTCAACAAAGAGTATCTCTTTATGCAGAAGGTTCCGATTTTGATTCAAATGTTCAATAAACGAAATAATTCCACCTTCATATTTATAGGAAATCACATTAGATTTCTCGCCTCTTAAATCTTCCAAAATCAACTTTAAATCATTATTCAAAAATGCTGATTCCTGTAAACGATGAACCAAAACCTCAAATTTAAACTCTAAAGTATCAAAGATGGTGTCATCAGGTAAAAAGGTAATGATCGTACCACGTTTTTTCGTCTTACCAGCAGTAGTCAATTCAGTTTGGGGAATCCCTCTTCGATATTCCTGAATATAAACCTGGCCCTCTTTATGTATCTCTAATTTAAGCCACTCAGAGAGAGCATTCACAACAGAGATACCAACTCCATGAAGACCACCAGAAATCTTATAACTGGAATTATCAAACTTACCTCCAGCATGAAGAGTTGTCAAAACCAATTGAACTGCAGGAATCCCTTTATCAGGATGAATATCTACAGGAATACCTCGTCCGTTATCTTCTACTCGCACACTCCCATCAGGGTTAAGCGTTACTCGAATATCTTTACCATAACCTTGCAAATACTCATCAATACTATTATCAACAATCTCCCAAATAAGATGATGCAAACCTTTGCTTCCGGTAGTACCAATATACATACCAGGACGCTTACGCACAGCTTCTAAACCTTCTAGTATTTGAATCTGCGTTGCATCATATTTTACTTCTTCAAATAATGGCATCTTTCCACACTCCCAAATTCTAATATTATTTCGCACACGCAACAAACGTTCGTTTTCTATGGCTTCTCTTATCTTTTCTGGATAAAAAGAAAATTTCCTTCTCCATAGCTCAATAATCTGCTTTGCAGTATATCTGTTTCACAGTTTTAACAAATTTATTATACCAAATGGTTTTCGTTTTTACCAGACTTAAGTTTTACAAATCTAAAAATGATGGTATAATAGGAGATGTTACACCTATTTCAATAGTGGTTTTCTAATTTTTATAGAGGAATTTTAAAATTTTACTCGAAGAATACATAACGAAGTATGGAAAGGAGTTCATTATTATGAATAATGCGATTACAACGATTGCAATTGAGGATAAAATGAAATCTGCTTATTTAAATTACTCACTCAGTGTTATCGTTGGACGGGCTTTACCTGATGTTAGAGATGGATTAAAGCCTGTTCACAGAAGAATTTTATATGCTACTCGTGATTTAGGTCTCACTCCAGATAAACCCCACAAAAAATCTGCCAGAATCGTCGGTGAGGTTTTAGGTAAATACCATCCTCATGGTGATGCTGCTGTATATAGTGCTATGGTCAGAATGGCTCAAGATTTTGCTCAACGCTACCCTTTGATTGATGGACACGGTAACTTTGGTTCTATCGATGGAGATAGTCCTGCGGCTATGCGTTATACAGAAGCTAGATTAACTCCATTATCAATGGATTTGTTAGTAGATATAAATAAAGAGACTATTGATTTTATACCCAATTTTGACACAAGCCTAGATGAACCAGTAGTCTTACCTACAAAAATACCAAACCTCCTAGTCAACGGTTCTACTGGAATTGCCGTTGGTATGAGTACAGATATTCCACCTCATAACTTAAGAGAGGTAACTGATGGACTTGTCAAACTTCTTGATGATCCTGAAATCTCTATCAATAAATTAATGCAAACCATTAAAGGGCCAGATTTCCCCACTGGTGGAGAGATTGTTGGAATCGATGGAATTCAATCAGCTTACAAAACAGGAAAAGGACGAATTACCGTTCGAGCTAAAACTAAGATTGAACAAAAAAGCAAAAATAGGGAACAAATTATAATTACCGAGATACCCTATCAACTCCAAAAGACCAAATTGATCGAAGAGATCGCCGATGCAGTAAACAAAGATAAAATCAACAACATATCAGATATTCGTGACGAATCTGATCGTGATGGCATGAGAGTAGTTATTGAGTTAAAACCTCAAGCTAACACCAATATAGTTCTTAATCAGCTCTACAAATTTACATCTATGCAAACAACCAATAGAATAAATATGTTAGCATTAATTGATGGAAAACACCCAAAAGTTCTTAATCTAAAAGTAATATTAGAAGAGTTTCTCAGTTTCAGAAAAGAAGTAGTGACCAGAAGAACACGCTTCGAATTAAAACATGCTGAAAACCGTCTTCACATCCTGAATGGTCTAAAAATTGCCATAGACAAGCTGGATTTAGTGATTCAGATTATTCGTTCATCTAAATCAACCAAAGAAGCGAAAACTCAATTAATGAAAGTCTTAGAAATTACCGACATCCAAGCTGATGCCATCTTAAAGATGCAGTTACAACGTCTGGTAGGTTTAGAACAAGAAAAGATAATTATCGAAATTGGAGAACTAAATAACCAAATTTCTCATTTAAAATTGATCCTTGAAAACCCAACAGTCTTACGTGATTTGGTAAAAGAGGAACTCCTTGAGATCAGAAAAAAATATGGAGATTCACGCAGGACAACCATTGTCACTGATGCATCTGAAGCAACCATTGAAACTGAAGATCTGATCAAAGAAGAGGATGTTGTAATCTCACTCTCATATAGACAATATATCAAACGTTCAACTGAGACTACTAATGTTAGAGCAAGTAAAGCAGACTTTATCACCCATATTCTACATGGAACCACTTTGGATCGAATCCTCTTTTTCACCAGATCAGGAAACTGTTATGGCTTAAAAGTTTATGATCTTCCCGAACATCATGCTCTTTCTACCGGAGATCCTTTAAATAATTATCTAAAGATTCCTTTAAAAGAAGATGTAGTAGATATTATCATGCTGAATAAAGAGACCAAAGAACAATTCATTACATTTGCTACCGAAAAAGGTATGGTGAAAAAAACACTAGCTCAAGAGTATGATTCTTCTGTCACTGTCATCAAAGCTATTAACTTAGAAAAAGATGATCAAGTTGTCGGAGTAAAAGTTACAGATGATAATCAAAATATTCTTTTAGGAACTAAAAACGGAATGGCCATACACTTTGCAGAAAATGAAGTTTCACCTACTGGACGTAATACAAAAGGTAGTATTGGTATTAAACTTGAAGAGGATGATCTAGTAATTGGTTTTAGTCTTACTAGTGAGGATGACTATGTTGTTGCCCTAAGTAAAGACGCCCGCGGTAAGAGAACACATATTTTTGAATATAAGGTCCAAAAACGAAATGGCAAAGGATTAAAATCTCTCTCTAGCAATAAATATCAAATGTTAACTCTCTTAACCGGTATAAAAAATCAATATCTAATTCTCGTTACAGAAAATGGTGAGTTTAAAGATATCCAGATTAAAGATATTACGGAAACTCAACGTGCTGGAAATATGTACATTCAAGCTCAGCTTGGACGAAATCAACTCAGCGATATAGTTATCGTTCCGATTACTCCTGAATGGATTGAATCGGCGAAAGAAGTTTCTGATGACGATGAAAAATAATGTGAAATTTTAGTGTAAAAGCAACGAGTCACTGTACCTAAAGGAAAAACGCTCCTTCAAAAGTCAGCTCGAAATAAGATAGTGTTTCTTAATTCGAACTGACTTAGGCATCGCTTATCTTCCTTTAGGTACAGTGACTCTTAGTTTATACCATAAAAATGAAACTTAGTTCATAGTTTAGTCGTCAATATGCCTTTTTTTATCTACATACTAATCAGCCAATCTTTCACCTTCTTTCTCCTGCATCACTTTACTCCTTTCCTGACAACTAGCATGGTATAGATGATTTAGATTTAAACTTTTCACCAAATATGGATCTAGACCTCTTTTTCCATCATTAGCAGAATCAAAATATTTTGTTTTCAAGTTATTAAGTATTCTAATAGTCTCTTCATTCAAATCTTCTGACATATCTGCAAAAAGCAGTAGACGTTCAAAGCGTAATTCATCTCTTTCTAACCCATCTTCTATCCAAAGACGGATTAAACTTTCGCCTGATAAACCCTTTAATTTCGCCATTTTATCAATACTGCGGCCCAATTCCTGAGATACCTTGACCTCTAAACTTACCAATTTTTCGTCCTTAACATCTTTCCCCATAATTCCAGCTCCCTTCTTTTCTCTATTACCTTTATTATAACTAATTTCATTATTAATTTCAAATTTTTATAATTTAACGGGTTAACGCTTTTTCTACTTATAACTTTAACATAAAAAAGACTCCCCATTTCGGAAAATCTTCGACTAACATTTTCATTAGGAGAACCCTGAAGTTCAACAATTATTAATTCCTCCATTAACCACCACTATCAAAAACAAACTCAAAAAAAAATCCTATTTTTTTTGTTATTTTACCTTCTTTAATCCTTGAAATTAAAAAAAGAATCCTCTTATTATAAGGATTCCCTTTTTAAACCAAAACCTCAGGCCAAGGCCTGAGGTTTATTTTCAAAATGTAATTTACAGTTTCATAACGTTTGCAGCTTGAGGACCACGTTCGCCTTCAACCACTTCAAACTCTACTGCTTGACCTTCGTCTAAACTTTTAAAACCTTCATTTTGAATAGCTGAGAAGTGTACAAATACGTCATTACCATTTTCTCTTTCAATAAATCCAAAACCTTTTTCATTGTTAAACCATTTAACTGTTCCGCGTTCCATAATTAAACATTCCTCCTAAAAACTTTTAAATTACCTTAGTAACACTACAATAAGTATTACTCAGTGTCCTTATTGTATCACAAGACTTCACAAATGTCAAAGATTTTTTCATATAAATATTATTAAATTGCAAAAACGTGATTACCAATTATTATAGTAGTTTTTAAAGTTCTAAACCAATCCATATTTTTGGCTGTTTTTGGGTTATAGAAAAAGAGAGCACCTTTGCTTGGGTCTTTACCACTTAAGGCATCTCTAGCAGCTTGGTAAGCAGTAGCATTTGGAATCAGATTGATCTGCCCATCATTTACAGACGAAAACTGATTCGGTTGATAAATTACCTTAGAAACAGTATTTGGGAATTTATCGCTTTGTATGCGATTTAAAACCACAGCAGCAACAGCGATCTGACCTTGATAAGACTCTCCACGTGCTTCTGAAAAAATTAACCTTGCTAAAAGACCTAGATCTGCCTCAGAATAGTCAGTTGGTACATCACCTCCACCACTCGGTACATTAGGTGAATTGTCAGTAAATAAGTTTTTCATTAATTTAGCTAATAATATGATTCCAACTGCAATCGCCAACCCTTTATACGCATCTTCTTTTGATAAATCTTCAGCATAAACTGGAGTTGCTAAGACAAGTAAAAAAATCATTGGGAGAATTAGATTAATCAATACAATACTCGCAATTTTTTGTCGATTTCCCCGAGAAAAAAATTTCATCATACTAAAATCACCTCTCATTCTCGTTCTTATATTATATTACTACATAAAGTGCAAAATCTCCTTTGTTTAAAGTCGAAATAATAACGTAGTAATTATTTCTTAAGTTTAACGACTTCAGAAGGAGTTTTGAACTCTCACTGAAATTTTGAAATTGTTCTAATCTTCTACCCCCACCTGAAGAGTAGGAATACTTCGCCTTCTGAAATGTCGTTAAATTCTTCCACAAAAATTTTAGCAAAAAAAAGAGTGCTGTCTTTGAACAACACTCTTTTACATCCTTATTTTTGTTAATTACTTAACTAACATGGAAAGAAGTAAGCCACCAATCAAATAGAAAATATATTGGGTATCTTTAGCTTTTAAATCCACAATTTCTTCTTTCAAAGTCTGATTTTCTGCTTTTAATACCTGAATATCATTGGTATTATCCTTACTCTGTTCTTTAACTTCCTCCATCTGAATATTTAAACCCTGTACACTGAAAGATAAGCCTTCAGCAAGTTTGTTCTCCATTTCGACTATCTGAGTTTTCAGTGAAACCCAATTATCTTGACTAATCTTTAATTGCTCTTCCAGATCTTTTAAATCAATCAGTCGATCAATCATCTCAAGAATTTGTTGTTGACTCCGGGCGATATCTTCTTTCATTACAACTTGATTTTTCTCCAATTGAGTCATTCGACCTTCAAAGAGATTTTGACTTTGTACAATATCAACTAGTTCTTTGCGAAACTCAACAGTCAATTCACGGATTGTAGTGATATCATCTGCAGATGCTGTCACAGTACCACTTTCTAATCTGGTCAAAATTTTTGCTACAACCTCAGCAAGTTGAAAGCGAGATATGTTTTTATCTCCCCGGAATGTATTATCCTCATAAAGTGAAAGATAACCTTTGTTAATCAAAGTTTTTACACTTTTATAGGCCCAGTGAGATGAACTAACATCCTTTATTGTTTCTGCTAAACCAATAGTACTAAATACCAAAAGCATAACCATAACTAAAATTGGAATCCATTTACGTTTCATAAGACAAAATCCTCCTTTTTACTCTAAAATCTGAATCTCTAAATCTTCCATGCTAAATATACTGTTATTACCTGTCCCATCTGTAATCATAACTTCCGCAAAAGAAATTTTCAATGGACCAGGTTTTAACGCTTTAAAGTAAACTTCTGCCAAAATACCACTTTTTTCACTCGAACGGCTTAAATCACCTGAAATTCCCGTAATAACTCCTTTTTCTCGATCAATTACAGGATCAACCCAAGGTAGTGGCTCACCACCCAAAACAAAGATGGTACCCCGAGAAACATACATAGCCCGAGCAATTTCAGTATCATATGATAAATGAAGAATCAACTGATTCATCTCAGAAATATTACCCGCCCTTAATTGTACGCCGAAATATTCCCCAACCTTAATTTCTTCTTTTAAAGGTACCATATATACTTTGCTCTTTAATTCAGGAATCATTATACTTCCAATCAACGAAATCTTTGGACTGTTAAGAGAACGCAATTCAAGACCAAAATTCAACTTCCCAGAAACCATATCTGAAGCTTTAATCTTCCAAGGAATCATATAACTTTCTCCAGGTTTCAATGTGCCAATATATTTAGACATCTTTTCTTTTTCTGCAAAGGATAACCCTGGAGGTAAAATAACTAAAGAATGTACTTCATAAGCTGGAGATCCACCTGCATTTTTCATATGCAAAGTTAATTCAAAAGGGTTAGGTTCCAACTGTTCATCTGATGCTGTCAAGCTTTCAGGAAACTCTAACCAGGTTTTAAAACTTGGCGGAGGAGTAAAACTTACCAACCTCTCAGCCTGATTGTCATCTGTGTTAGAAGCATCAACTTTAACCTTATAAACTATCCGATCAGGTAAAGTCTTTCCTTTAACTGGCATCACTTCCCAAGCCACCTGCCCAGTAGAACCAGATTCCATATTCCCTAGAACTTTTTTAGTTGTTCCACCAACTACAGCAAAGCTACTTGGTAATTGAATCTGAGCTGTTACATCTTTTGCCACAATTTCAGATGTATTCTCAATATAAGCTACAACTGGGAATGATCTTGTTTGAGTATCAAAGATCACTTCTGCTGGAGAAGTAACCCCCAAAGATAATAAACCTGGAACTACAGTAATACCACCCAGACCATATTTAGTCACATAAATTTTGGTTTCGCCTGGTTCTAAATATTCAGGAGCCCAGAATAATGCAATTGCACTATCCAATTCAAATTCTCCGGCTCGCCAAAATTCTTCACCAGGATCAAAATCAAAACTCCATAATCCATCAGCCATACTACCCCAATCAGCAAAGTAAACCTTATCAGGTGTTGTAACATCTGGACCTTTTATTGTACCTTGTGCGGTCACCTTCGGACTGCTAATGGAATCAAAAGCTTGTAAGAAATCAGGTAAACTTCCTTTTATAAAAAACGCATCAGTGGTGATTGCTTTTTCACCAACTCTAAACGGTGCACCATCATTGGTTCCTAACATAGTATCTAACATAACTCTTAGACCCATCTTATGTCTGACTTCATCATGATTGGTAAAACGATACTTAATCAAAGCAGTATCATATAAACCAGTGGTACTACTCTTGGAAAAGGTCAAAATTTGCTCTACCTCAAGTGAGCCAAATGCAGCGGTAGTTATGATCCCATTTTGATCTCCCTCTTTCATAATCATAGGAGGTACAGTCATCTCGCCATATTTACCATCTCGTCCCGCACGTTGTTCCGTTTTACCGCCAAAAACATAATATTCTCCATCTAGAAAAATAGTAGAGAACGATGTCCATGGTTTGGGACGCCCATAAATCAAAGGTTCATTATCATCACCAGGGGCTATAGGGTTTCCACCTGTGATATCAACAGCAAATCTACCCATATTTTCTTCATTACCATTTACAACAATCTCGATATATTCATTTCCCAACCGGAGATTTCCATATTGGTCCAGTTGGGCATGTGCAGCAAAGGTTATGGTAAAAAAACATAATATAACCAAAAGAAAAACAAAACCTCTTTTCATAATAAAACCACTCCTTGATATAAACATTCCCAACTAGCTAGAATTTTATCTTTTGAGTTAAGAC
>JAGMES010000158.1 GCA_023128035.1 Halanaerobiales bacterium
CTTATAGAAGTGGGGGTCTTATCTCAAAAGACAAAACTAAAAAAAGGATAGCAGATATAAGTCGCATCACGGATGTTTCCGAGGAACGTTATTTGCCATCCTTTTTTGGTTATTTTAAAGAGGAGCCTTTTTAGGTATTCCAGGGCGACGTGGATATTTATTTGGAGTGGCTTTGATTTTCTTTACAAAAACTAAAGTCCTTGGGTCATTAATAAGTGGAAGTTGTAAATTTTCAACACCAATTATTTCCCCACCCAAAATTTTAAAAGCATTTTTAGCATCATTTAGTTCTTCTTTTACTCCAGGTCCCTTAAAGGCTAAAAAATATCCACCAACTTTTACCAAAGGTAAACAATACTCAGCAAGAACCTTCATAGAAGCGACTGCTCTAGACAATACAATTGTAGAATTTTGGCGTAAAGTTTGATCTTGGCCAACTTCTTCTGCACGACCGTGCACAGTACTGACATTTTCAAGATTCAACTCATCAATAATAACTTCTAAATAATTAATTCGTTTTTTTAGAGAATCAACTAATACTAACGAAGTATCTGGCAATATTATTTTTAAAGGTATGCCAGGGAAACCAGCACCTGTCCCCATATCAAGAATAGAACTAAAATCAAGATTATATTTGTTGATGAAAAGTAATGGCGTAATAGAATCCATAAAATGTTTTACTAAAATACTCTTTGAATCAGTGATGGCTGTTAAGTTTATTTTTTCATTCCATTCTAGCATTAAAAACATAAATTTATCAAAACTATCCAATTGATTCGAATCAATTTGTACTCCAAGTTCATTAATTCCAGAAATTAAAATTTCTCTATTATCATTCACTTCCATCACCTATTTCCCGGGAAATTATTTTGTTTTTTCTTTTTCGATTTTTTCAAGATAAATCATTAATACTGAAATATCTGCAGGAGATACACCAGAGATTCGAGAAGCTTGACCTAATGAGTGAGGTTTAATATTATCTAGCTTCTCTCTTGCCTCTTTTCTCATATTCACCATATTCACATAATCCGTATCCACTGGTAATATTTTATCTTCCATCTTTTTAAAAGCTTGAATTTGACTCATTTGCCTATTTATATATCCCTCATATTTTATCTCAATTTCTAATTGTTCCTTCACAACTTTTGGTAAATCTAATAAATTGGGATCTAGTTTGCGTAAATCATCATAGCTAAGTTCAGGTCGGCGGAAAATATCAACCAATGAAACAGGTTTTTGTAGCTTACCACTTTCCATTTCAGCTAAAATTGCTTTTACTTCATTCGTTGGATTAATTCTAACCTGACTTAGATATTCTAGACCTTTTTGAATCTCTTCTCGTTTAGTGAGGTATTTTTGGTATTCTTCTTCTTTTAGCAGTCCAATTTGGAATCCAATCTCAGACAAACGAAGATCTGCATTATCTTGGCGTAATATCAATCGATATTCTGCACGTGAAGTGAGCATTCGATATGGTTCATTGGTTCCTTTTGTCACTAAATCATCGATTAATACTCCCAAGTAAGCTTCTGAACGTTTCAATACTAGAGGTTCATCACCGCAAATAGCCAAAACAGCGTTAATGCCAGCCATTAATCCCTGCCCAGCAGCTTCTTCATATCCAGAAGTTCCATTAACCTGTCCAGCAGTGTATAGCCCTTTAAGAACTTTAGTTTCCAACGTCGGTTTCAATTGAGTAGGATCCAGACAATCGTACTCAATTGCATAGCCAGGTCTTGCTATTTCTACATTTTCCATCCCTGGAATTGTTCTAAGATAGCCCAATTGAACATCATAGGGTAAACTCGTAGAAAGACCTGCAACATAATATTCATTTGTCGATAAACTTTCGGGTTCTAAAAAAACCTGATGTCTCTCTTTGTCAGGAAAACGTGTTACTTTATCCTCAATAGAAGGACAATACCTTGGCCCAGTCCCTTCAATATCTCCACAAAATAAAGGGGCACGATCCATATTCCCATGAATAACATCATGAGTATAATTATTTGTATAAGTCAACCAACAAGGAATTGATTGCATTTCTAGTTCTGGTGAATTAAACGAAAACTTTAAATCTAGGTCTCCCTCTTGAATCTCCATTTTATCAAAATCTAAAGTTTTTCCATCCACTCTTGGAGGGGTTCCCGTTTTAAATCTTCTAAGACGAATTCCATACTCTTTTAAAGAATGAGATAGTTCATTAGCTGGATATTGTAAGTTTGGACCAGATACAAAAGTAGCTTCACCAATAATAATCTTCCCTCTTAAAAAAGTACCTGAGGTTAAAATTACTTTATTTCCTGGGAAATAAACTCCAGTCCTGGTTATAACACCTTTCACTTCCTCATTCTCTATGACTAGATCTTCAACAACCGCTTGTTTCAAATCTAAATTTTGAGTATTCTCTAATACCTGTTTCATTCGACGATGATATTCTATTTTATCTGCTTGAGCTCGCAATGAATGAACGGCTGGCCCTTTTCGAGTATTTAGCATTCGGATTTGAATAGAGGTAGCATCAATATTTTTACCCATCTCACCACCCAAAGCATCAATCTCACGAACAATATGAGCTTTTGCAGGACCACCAATAGAAGGATTACATGGCATAAAAGCCACATGATCAAGACTGATTGTTAAAACTAACGTTTTCATCCCCATTCTTGCGGATGCAAGGCCTGCTTCGCATCCAGCATGTCCAGCCCCAATAATAATCACATCATAAGAAGTTGGATATGTAAAGATTGACTTCTCCAATTTCAGACATCCTTTCCCCGATATATTCACACTTGTATAAATTTTTATCTTTTTAGATAAGACCCCCACTTCTATAAGTGGGAGAAATTGTTTTTAATCTTCAGTAGGGGTAGAATCCTCCACTGAAGCCCTGATGTTCAGCTTTAGCTGAACGAGTTCACTTACCTAGACAAAATTCAGCAAAAATTTGATCAATAATATCTTCTGTGAGGGACTCACCTGTAACCCGACCAAGATAATCAAGACCAGTTTTTAGATCAATTGTTACAAAATCATAAGGCATATTCGCTTCTAAACTTTCTTTTGCTCTCATAAGATTTGTTAATGATTCTTCAATAGCACGTTGGTGTCTAAGATTGGTGATAATTGTCTGATCAGTAGAGACAACTTCACCATCAAAAATCATCTCAATAATAGCATTAGTCAATTGATCTAAACCAATATCTTCAACCATAGATGTTTTTACAATTCTTTTAGCAGGTAATAAATCTCTCAATTCAGATTCGTCAAATTGAGTTTCTAAATCCGTTTTATTAATAACGACAATCATTTTTTTATTCCGTGCCATTTCAATAATCTGACGATCTTCTGAATCTAACCCACTACTAGCATCAAGAACTAATAATACCAGATCTGCGCGATTCAAAAATTCTTTGCTTTTTTCCACACCCATTTGTTCAATTAAATCTTCTGTCTCACGAATTCCAGCTGTGTCTACTAGTTTTAAAGGAACTCCTCCAAGATTAATCATTTCTTCAATGACATCCCGAGTTGTACCTGGAATATCTGTAACAATTGCCCGCTGTTCTTGTAACAAAGCATTCAACAGACTTGATTTACCTACATTTGGTCTACCTGCAATAATAGTTTTGATCCCTTCACGATAAATCTTCCCAGTTTTCCCTGTCTTTAAAAGCTTTTCAACTTCAACAATTACTTCAGACAAATGATTTCTGATCTCAATTTCTGAAAAACCTTCAATCTCATCCTCAGGAAAATCCAAAGCGGCCTCCAAATGAGCCATAACTCCGATTAATTTTTGTCGAAGATTGCTGATTTTATTCGAAAGACCACCTTCTAATTGTTTCACAGCAACATCCATCGCAGTTTCAGTGTGTGAAGTAATGATTTCAATAATCGCCTCAGCCTGTGTTAAGTCAATTCGCCCATTCAAAAAAGCTCTTTTTGAAAACTCGCCAGGCTCAGCAAGCCTAGCTCCAGCATCTAAAATTGCATTCGTAATTCGTCTTATAGGTATAATTCCTCCATGACAACCTACTTCAACAACATTTTCACCTGTAAACGAACGAGGAGAACGCATTAAAAGGCAAACAACTTCATCAATTTTTTTATCAGTCTTTAAATCTAAAATATTTCCATATCTGGCTTGATAAGTACCAGTCTCTGAGAGTTTCTTTTTTCCTCTAAAAATCTTATCAACAATCTCGACTGCCTGATCTCCACTAACTCTAATAATGCCTAATCCAGCTTCTCCAATGGGAGTGGAAATGGCAGTAATAGTATCGCGTACGTACATTTCTCTCCCCTCCTTACTTTATAAGATAACCATCCCTAAAAATATTTATGAAAATAATTAATTTGTAATATAAAGTAGTGAAACCCAGCAGAGATTAGCCCTACTGGGTTTACTGCACATCTTTATTTAGTTAGCTACAATAATTACTTTACGATAAGGCTCACGCCCTTCACTATATGTCTTAATATTTTTTTCTTCCTGTAAAGCTAGATGAATAATTCTTCTTTCATGCGGAGGCATAGGTTCCAATACAACTTTTCTTCTAGTAGCTCTAGCTTTTTCAGCCAATCTTTGTGCCAATTGAAATAAGGTATCTTTTCTACGTTGACGATATCCTTCAGCATCTAAAACAATTCTGACATATTTTTCACCATCTTTATTAGCAACCAATGAAGCAAGGTATTGAAGAGAATCCAGAGTATTCCCACGATGACCTATAAGAATTCCTAAATTTTCTCCCACTAAATTTAACTTTATCTGATCTTGCGCTTCTGAATCCCCAACGAGTTCTACTTTAACTTCCATTCCCATTTTCTTCATAACATTTTCTAAAAACTGAATAGCTCGATCAACTTTTGTCTCTTTAATTGTCACTTCCACAAGAGCATCACGAGAACCAAAAAAACCGAAAAATCCTGATTTTCCTTCATCAATAACAGTAACATCAACTTTATCTTTAGTCACACCCAGTATACGTAAAGCTTCTTCAATCGCAAAATCAACGGTCTTACCTTTTTGTCTCAGAGAACTTGCCATTTTATTTCGCATCCCCCTTTAAACCTGGTTCTCTATACATTAAAAACTGTTGAACTGTCATAACCAAAGTTGAGGTAAACCAATAAAGGAGAAGACCTGCTGGGAGTGTCCTCCCAATAAAGATAATCATAATAGGCATCATATATAACATCATCGCATTTTGGTTTGAAGAATTAGGAGTAAGTTTTTGCTGTAAATATGATTGTCCAAAGGTAACAATAGCTGTTAAAATAATCAAAGTCAGATCACCTGTTTTGGAAAGACTATCTAACCATAAAAACTTAGCGTGCTCCAACTCTGCCAATCCTCGAATAGATCCAAATAAAGCCCAAAGAATAGGTAATTGAACTAAAAGAGGTAAACAACCTGCTGCAGGATTATAACCTTTCTCCTTATAAAGTTCCATCATCTTAACCTGAACTTGCTGTTTATCACCTTTATATTTCTTTTTTAAATTCTCAATCTCTGGTTGAAGTTCTTGCATAACTTTCATAGAATTCATCTGTTTTTTGTTCAATGGATGAAGAGCCAACTTCACTATTAAAGTAAAAAGAATAATTGCTACACCCCAATTACTTGTCAAGGTAAATAAAATCTTTAAAGCCTCAGCCATTAAACCACCTAACCAACTTACGGGGTTTAGGTTAACACCAACAATAAAGTACTGTAACAAAATATAACCTCCTCAACATTGTTTATTTTAATGGGTCATATCCTCCTGGGTGAAAAGGATGACATTTCAATATTCTTTTCATTCCTAAAACAAAACCTTTAAAAGCACCATATTTTTCAACGGCCTGGAGCATATATTGAGAACAAGTTGGATAAAATCGACATTTACCTGGTTTAATTGGAGATATAAATTTTTGATAAAATTTGATTACTAAGATGATTAACTTTTTAATCATAACAATTCCCTCTTGATATAGTTATTTATCTTTCTTTAAAATTCCTGCTTTTGAAAACAACTTTGTCATACCTTTTTCAATCTCTTTGAATTTTGCTCCAATAATTCTTTGTCTAGGAAGAAAAATTAAATCTATTCCATCCTGAATCTGATATTGATTCAGTCGATAAGCCTCTTTCATTAATCGTTTTAGTCTGTTTCTCTTCACTGCATTACCAAACTTTTTACTAACTGTAAACCCAACTCTTCTTTCAGAATTTTGTGGATGATAAAAAACATAAACAACAAGTATTTTATTCGCAAAGGATTTCCCAAATTTATATACTCGCTGAAACTCACGATTCTTCCTCAACTTTGCGCTCTTAATCTTCACAAAAAATGAATCCTCCTTATTTTACCTGTTAATAACTTAAGCTTTCCTCCTTTCAAGCGAATATATACCATTTTCGAGTCTAATCAGAATTATATGGCAGACTCACACACTATGTCAAGTCATAGCTTCAAGGAGTTTAAAGTTATCAACAGATATAATTGCTAGTCTATTTTGTGAAAAAAATGTTGACGAGTTAAAATTAATTGTTGATAATCTGTGAATAGTTTGATATGATTAAAGTGATTTGTCTTTAGAAGCGACAAGGTTCAGCAAACGCTAATTCACACTTTATCCACATAATGTGCATAAAGTGTGAATAACTCATAGGTGAAGGGGTTTTTTGTGTATAATTTTTCTTTATCCACAAAAAGCCTTTATTTTATCAATAGGGTGTGAATAAATCTGTTCCAACTCTATTTTTGTGGATATTATGTGTAGTCTATCTTTATATCTTGTAAATTGACTAATGAAAATTCCTATTCAAGCCCCTCTGCTATTTAAAAAGGGATGCATAGTTCTTATACACACTCATTTATCCACACAATGTGAATAAATTGTGGAAAGAAATTTTATTAGCCATATGGGAGGATTATTTATGACTAAGAAGAAAAATTCATTCATCTGGGATGAAGCCTTAAAAATTATCAAATCTAAATTAAGTAAACCTAGTTTTGATACCTGGTTCAAATTAACTGAAATAGTGTCTATTGACCAAAATCAAATTATCATTCAAGTACCAAATGAATTTTCCCGAGAATGGCTGGAATCTCGATACGTCGAATTAATCAAAGATACTTTATATCAGATCACAAAAGAAGACTTTAAAATTTCTTTTGTTACACCTAATTCTAAAGAAAACCTTACTGATAATGAACAATTTAAGCAAAATTCTACAAAAAAAAGACCTGAAGAGCAAATAATTTCTAATCCAATTACTTCTCTAAATCCTAAATACACTTTTGATACTTTTGTAGTAGGAAATAACAATAGATTTGCACATGCTGCATCTTTAGCTGTCTCAGAAGCTCCAGCCAAAGCTTATAACCCGCTATTTATTTACGGTGATGTTGGCTTAGGAAAAACACATATAATGCAGGCTATTGGGCATTATATATTAAAACATTCACCAAATACCAAGGTTGTTTATATTTCATCAGAAACTTTCACAAATGAATTAATCAATTCTATTCGTGATGATAAAACAGCAGAGTTTAGGAATAAATATCGTAGTATTGATGTCTTGTTAGTGGATGATATTCAATTTGTTGCTGGCAAAGAGCGAACTCAAGAAGAATTCTTCCATACCTTTAACACTCTACATGAAGCAAACAAGCAAATTATCCTGTCAAGTGACCGGACCCCTAAAGAAATCCCTACTTTAGAGGCTAGATTGCGTTCACGATTTGAGTGGGGATTAATCACTGATATTCAAAAACCTGATTTCGAAACAAGAATTGCAATATTGCGGAAAAAAGCCAGTATAGAAAACTTACAAGTGCCAAATGAAGCTATTGTTTATATTGCTCATCATATTAAATCAAACATTCGTGAATTAGAAGGTGCCTTGATTCGGGTTGTAGCTTATTCTTCCTTAATTAATAAAAAAATTACTGAAGAACTAGCTAGAGAAGCTCTTAAAGATATTCTTCCGAATGCAAAACCAAGAGAAATCTCTATCAAGTTAATCCAGGAAGTTATCACAGAGTATTATGGTCTCAAACTTAAAGATATGACTTCTAAAGCCCGTACTCAATCTATAGCTTTTCCACGTCAAATTGCAATGTATATTTCCAGAGAATTAACTGATTCTTCTTTACCACAGATTGGAGAAAAATTTGGTGGTCGAGACCATACTACTGTAATCCATGCTTATAATAAAATTAGTGGTAAACTAGAACAAGACAGATCATTTAAAAATATTATAGATAAGATCATTGAAAAAATACAAAATGGATAAACTATACGTGAATAAAAGGGGCATAACTTGTGTACAGTTTGTGTATAAAATTCGTTCATTTTATAAGTTCTGAATATGTGGATAAGTACATGCCCTTCTTTCACACATTATACACACCTACAAATCAATAACTGACATAAGCTTATAGACTTTTCCCCATCTTTCACACCCTCTACTGCTATTACAACTAATTATACTAAATAAAATAATTATATATGACCTGTACAGTTACTTGTGGAAAAAATATTTAAGGAGGTTATCAAAGTGAAATTTAATGTATCACAAAAAACATTTCTCCAAGGAATTCAAATTGTACAAAGAGCTGTTTCTAACAAAAATACCTTACCGATTTTGTCTGGAATTTTAATTAAGACTGAAAATAATCAATTAAAATTAGTAGCAACAGATTTAGAAATAGGTATAGAATGTTATATTAATGCAGAAATTATTACCAAAGGAGAAATTGTTTTACCTGCTAATCATCTTTCTAGCATTATTCGTGAGCTACCATCTATAGATATAGAGGTAAATTGTAATTTAAGTACAAAGTCTGCAGAAATAATTTGTGGAAAATCGAGATATAATATTAATGGATACCTTGCAGATGATTTTCCTTTATTACCTAAGATAGAAGAAGGAATGCAACTTTCAGTTAATCAAATGTTGTTGAAGAAAACATTTGAACAAGTAAAGATTGCTACTTCAAATGACGAGACTCAGCCATTTTTAAATGGAGCTTTATTAAAAATTATTGGAGATGAATTAAATGTAGTATCGACCAACACATATCGTTTAGCACATAGAATGGCTAAACTAGAGAATGAAGTCGTTGAATTGATTGAAGTTATTCTTCCAAATAAGACCTTAGATGAATTGACGAGACTTTTAGATGATGATCCTGAAAGTAGAGTTCAAATTCAAATGAGTATGAATCAAATACTTTTTGAAATGGAAAATATAATAATAATTTCTCGTTTAATCGAGGGTAAATTCCCAAATTATGAACCAGTTATTCCAAAAAACTCTAATACATTTGCGAAAGTAAATAGAAAAGAATTACTTCAAGCTGGAAAAAGAGTTTCTCTTATTGCTATATCTAATTCAAATATTATTAAAGCTAATATTAATAATGGAGTAATGATTTTAGAATCAACAAACTCCGAAATTGGTCATGCACATGAAGAATTACCAATTCAAATGGAGGGTCCTGATGTAGAAGTTTCTTTTAATGCAACTTATCTTATGGATGGTTTAAAAGTAATTGATAGTGACGAAGTAGAACTATGTTTTGGAGGTAAACTTAGCCCATTTATTTTACGTCCAATGAGTGATGTTAAATATACCTATGTAATTAGCCCAATTCGTTCATAAGTAAAAGTGAACTCGTCCAGCTAAAGC
>JAGMES010000159.1 GCA_023128035.1 Halanaerobiales bacterium
TTAGCGACTGAATAGTTACGAAAAATTTTCAATTCGAAATATTAGATGAGTTAGCTGAGAAAGGCTATATTTTTGAAACCAGGTTTAAATCCGTTTATTTTAAGAAAGAAGGAATTGAAAAAGCACGTAAGTTAGTCGAGAAATATCTTGAATGATTTGAAGATGGTTTAGATATTTGAAAGTAATGCAAACAAAGTTAAGGGACTATTATCTGGAGGTTTTTATGAGTAAAAAAAAGAAAAAGTTATCTACTCCTCGTCGGAAGAGTTTAAAAAGATCTAGTAGACTTAATGCAGCAAAAAAGTTTTTTGAGAACTATGATGGTAAAAAAATTCTCAAAGGTTATAAAAAGCACTTTGTGGTTGATACTATTTGCGCTGTTAAAGAATTAGAGATGCTGGGTGTAGAATTAGACTCAACATATATTGAACAGGTATTGGCATGTGAGAAAGGTAGAGTGGAAGCAAAACGACACCGAAAGGAAGAAAAAGAGGCGGAACAATTAGGAAGGAGAATGTTTATTGATTATGATGAAAATTTTTGCTTTATAGCTGGTTTTACATCTGGAGGTGCGCCTTATGGACTTACTTCTGAAAAGATGGGTGTTGATCCTTTGGATTTTGAAACATTAGACAACAATAATTGGGAACGAGTAAATACTGGTAATGAAGAAGAATGCACCAAATCTTCTTTTTTAGAAGATGACGATGACGAAATTAATTATGACTTTGATGATATAGATATTCCTTTTTAGATTGTTTTTTATCAAAGCATGAGAAGATGAATACAACCTAAAATCAGCAGGATCAAAAATTTAATTATAGATTTATGAGTATTTTATGGTAAGATGATGTCAAGAGTTTGGTGTAAATGAATTTCATCAAGATCCATATCGCTCCTTGAAAAGTTGTTGTAATTGCTCCTTGGCACTTAAAAATCCTTTCATCTTTCTGCAACTCCATTTATCATTGTAATTGATTACCTTTAGATAAATAAACTTCTCAGCAGCCTTCTCAGTAGGTAAGCTGTTAACTGGCTTTAATCTCTTACGAAGCTCCTTTATGGCTCTTGCCACGGTGATGTGGGTTCAAAGACACCCAACCAGTTCAATCAGGGTATGAGAGTCGTAGCGGGTTTGGACACTTTACGCGACGGGATCAGAGTCCCGCCAAGGCGTACGTCCTTCACCTTGGCGTTTTCTAGAATATCAGTATAAAGAACTCTCATAAAAAGAAAAGGTTAAATCTCAGATTGAACTGGTTATGAACCTATTATACGAACAATGGATATACTCCAAGGAAATATGTAGTTATTCAGTTTTAAGTGGTAAGGAAAAGCCCCCCAATCGATGGCTTTTTTTGGTTGCATAGTAAAGTATTTACGTTAATATATTTCTATTGACATACATTAATGGTAAATATATAATATACATGATGTTATAAAAAAGAAAGGGGATTTATTAAATGAATTTTTTTTGTAAAAGGTTTCTTCTTATTTGCTGTTTTATAGTAATTTTAGGCAATGTAAGTGCAGTGGCCAATGATTTATTTTTCATTGAGTCTGTTGCGTACAAAGGATTATCGTGGGATTTGCGAGGAGATCACTTGAGTGCTGAACGCAAAGGCGGAAAGATTTTTTTGAATACAGAAAATAATCACGCTGATCGTTATATCAAAATTATTCCACATGCAACTCAACCCGAATTTGTTTTTTTTCAACCCCAACATTCTTTCCTTGTCGCTGACATTACAATGGGTGTAAGCACTCCGGGTGCAGAATTGCAACTTTGGGATCACGGAAATAAGAACACAGCTCAAATGTTCAAAATGATTCCTGTCTCTGGTTTGGCTGACACCTATTTTATCCAAAATGCAAGTAGCGGCTTATACCTCACCGCACATGGTAAAACTAAACCGATTACTCAAGAAAATTATCAAGCAAGTGATGCCCAAAAATGGCACTTTAAAAAAGTGGACGGGGCAACAATGGCACCTCCATCCTCAGGGTACATGTATTCTCTCGAAAATGTGATGTCCAAAAAATTCATTGATATTCCGGGAGGCGCTCCAAATCAGGAAAGACAATACGCAAAGTTACAACTTTGGGATATGGATGATCAGCCAGACCGATATGTGGAGTTATTTGGAGTAGATAATAATTATTTCATTGTGCATCCACTGCACAGTACGGAAGTTTGGGACGTAGAGAATGGAAGTACCGCAACCGGAGCAGCTGTTCGCTTATGGCCTCAAAACAATACTCCTGCTCAACAATTCAAGTTTGAATACGCGGGAGAACCGCTGACCTACTATATTAAAAATAGGAATAGCGGGAAATATATTGATGCCAGTCGCAGTAACGTTGCAAATAATGGATGTCCGATTAATATCTATCCTTTAAATAATATAAGTAGAGATGCACATAATCGCGACAATCAAAAATGGAGATTACATATCTATGATAAATGGCAACTACCTCCAAAAGATCAGGCATTCTATGTCAAATCCGCTTATATCAATAAATACTGGGATTTGGGTGGAGATGGTGCTGAAACCAATCAAAACGGGAAGCAGTTACAAATATGGGATCTAGACAACGGGGGCGATCGTAAATACAAAATTATTCCTTCTGGATATTATAGTTGGGTTTATCTTCAGGTGCAAAATGGGAATCGCCATATAGATATTAAAGGAGGGTCAACTGAAGAAGGAGCCAGTCTTCATTTATGGGATCCCCATGGTGGAAATAGTCAAAGATTTGCTGTTCAGTTTACTTCTCCAACTACTTTTGTTTTGAGAACAAATAATTGGAAAGCAGCAGATATTCGCGGTGGTGGTAGTAATGATTGGAAAAAGAATGGCGCCGATCTGATTCAATATCCTGTCCATTTTCATGCGAATCAACAATTTCAACTGCTTTATGCTGATGGACCGAATAAAGGGAAATTATATCATTTTCCGGAACTGAATGAGAAATTAATTTTCTATACAGGGTATAATTTAAATAAAGAGCAAGAAAAGCGTCTTAAAGGTAATAATGGTCGTGGCTACACTTATTTCCCCGATGTAGATGGTGACTTGATTTTAGCTATTTATTCAGGTGCAAAACCTACGGGCGGTTATGGGGTTAGAGTACAAAAAGTTGTTGAGGTTGGAGGTAAAATTGAAGTATATGTTGAAGAAACCTCTCCAAAACCTGGTCAAATTGTAACTCAAGCTTTTACTCATCCAAGGACTGTTGTGAAAGTAAGTACAACCAATGAAAATATTGTCATCAAAAATGTTAATGGTGGTAGCTATAATTATTTTTTACCTATAACTTATACTCCGGGATTGTATTTTATAGAATCTGTTGCTTATCAGGGTTTATTCTGGGATTTAAGGGGAGTTCATTTTGGGGCTGAACGTAAGGGTGGAAAGATTCAATTGTATTCAAAAGATAACGGTGCTGACCGTTTTATCAAAATCATTCCACATGAAACTCAGCCTGATTTTGTCTGGTTCCAACCTCAACATTCCTATCTGGTGGCAGATTTTGCCGACGGAACAACAGTGTCAGGTGCAGAGTTGCAACTCCAAGAGCAAACAAAGTATGATTCAGCTCAGATGTTTAAATTGATCGAAGTAATTGACGAGCATAATACTTACTATATTCAGAATGCTAAAAGCGGCTTATATCTGACTGCTCATGGTAAAGGTCAACCGATTACCCAGGAAGAATATCAAGCAAGCAATCAGCAAAAATGGCACTTGAATAAAACGGGAGGAGCTACTATGGCACCTCCTTCTGCAGACTATGTGTATGCCATGGAAAATGTGATGGCTAGAAAATTCATTGATATTCCAGGTGCTGCACCATATCAGGAAAGAAATGGGGCAAAGTTGCAACTTTGGGGTATGGACTATTTTCCTGACCGCTATGTAGAATTGTATTTGACAGGCGTTGATGGCTACTTTAATATCCACCCACTTCATAGCACCGAAGTCTGGGATGTCGAGGGTGGACAAAAAGCAAATGGAACCAATCTTCAATTGTGGTCTCAAAACAATACGCCTGCTCAACAATTTAAGTTTGAATATGCAGGCGAGCCTATGACTTATTATATCAAAGATCGCAATAGTGGAAAATATTTGGATGCCAGTAGGAGTAATGTTGGTAGTGATGGATGTCCGATCAGAATCTATCCTCTAAGTGATATAAGACAAAATGAACATAATCGCGATAATCAAAAGTGGAGATTGTATATGTATAAGAAGTGGCAGATGCCTTCCAAAGACCAAAAGTTCTATATCAAATCAGCATATATCGATAAATATTGGGACTTAAATGGTAAATTTAATAAAGTCGATACATATGGTCTAAATTTCCAAATGTGGGATTGGGATGACTATGGGGATCGGAAATTTAGAATTATTCCTTCTGGATTCCATAGTTGGGTTAACCTTGAGGTGCAGATGGGAAACAAACCTGGTGTTTATGGTCCATATGTAGATATCGAGAGTAGTTCAAAAAAGTCAAGTGCTGCTTTGGAAATAAACGTTTATAAGCAAGATAGTGAGAGTCAAAGATTTGCTGTCCAGTTTACTTCTCCAACTACTTTTGTTTTGAGAACAAATAATTGGAAAGCAGCAGATATTAACGGTGGGAGTAGTAATGATTGGAAAAAGAATGGCGCCGATCTGATTCAATATCCTGTCCATTTTCACGCGAATCAACAATTTCAACTAGTTTATGCTGATGGGCCAAACAAAGGAAAAGTACATCACTTTGAGCAATTAAATTTCGGACCTGTCAAGGAGCGTTCAATTGCCAATGAAGAATTCTCTATTCGGGCAGAACGTCGGGATCACGATATAAAATTGACTTGGACTGCTAACATGAGTGACATTCGTGGTTTTAAAATCTATCGCAGCAACACGATTCATGGAGAGAAAGTATTACTAAATGATCAATTGATCTCTGAATATTTCTACCTGGATTCTACTGTTGAAGGTACTATGCCTTACTATTATTATTGGATTCAGGCGATTCGAAGAGATGGGAAAGCGAGTGTCATGAGTCAGCCTGTGTCAATAATGAGTACAAAAACAGCATATTGGATTTCATTTTTGTCACCTAAAAATGATAATACTTCAGATAAAGGAATCTGGCGAATCAACAGCGATGGTACTGAATTAAACTTATTTAAATATGTAGATGAAGGTTCCATTGAAGGTCTAGCTTATACGACTGGTGGAGGTCGAGGAGCTTTTACAGTGAAAAATTCGATAAATTATTATTCTGTCTATACAATGAATAGTGATGGAACGAATTGTAATAAAGTTAGATTTTTTGATTGGGATAGGGATTTTGCCACCTCCTCCTCGATGATAAATGTATTAAATAATTTTTCTTATATAGTTAAAGATGATATGACATTTCCAACGGAAGAGATTCCTAATCGGACTGGTCGTTTATGTAGAATTGATATTTTTCAAGGAACAAATCAGTGGGATCATATAGGTTGGTTTGCATCTGTAAAATCTCCAGTTGCGTTTGATATTTTTGGAGATGAGATTTATTTCATCCATAAAGAGAATACGAATTATTCTCTAAAGAAGTATAGGGCTGAAAATGTAAGTGTGATTGACTCTAATACTACCAATAAGACACCTGTTGTTTCTCGTGATGGAGAAAAAATCTATTATCTGGACTATCATGGTAATACGAGGACTGCTGGTATCTTTGCTCTAAATAACAGTCAGCAAACTACTTATAATTATCAAAGTAGCAAAGTTAGCTTGACCAGTCCTAACCAGCAATGCTATTCGTTGGCACTCTCGGCTGATGATCGTAAGATTGCCTATATTGCAGTAGAAAATTCAGTTGGTTACTTATACATGATGAATGTTGATGGTACTGGGAAAACTAAGTTGGCTGATCACGTATCTATAGATGATGCTCCAGCCTGGTTGCCAAACAGCACTGGTATTGTGTACCTCAAGAAAGCAGAACGAGGCTATACTCTCTGTTTATATAGTTTCGAACATAATCTTAGTTTTGAGCTAGCCAAAACTGCATCTGCCGAGTTTGAAGTTATACGAATGTTGAGTGTTCAGTAGTATGGATTTTGGAGGAGATGATCTTCTCTAACATGGTGTAGACAATTAAATGGTGAGAAAGAGCCCCTTGAAGGGGCTCTTTTTGATGGGAGATATGTAGCTAGTCGGAAACGGTAAAAGTTGTATTCTTAAGCTTTTCTTTTAGTCCAGATTTGAAAGATTTTAGGCGGTCAATCTTTTTTATAATTATGAAATATTAGAGAGGGTGGGTGGGGGAAGTTGGAGTTTTTATTGGTAGAGTGGTTATTTGTTTTTGACAATGAGTTAATTTATAATAATATGAAAATTGTGTATAGAAAGCAGGGTACCTAATGGTTGTAGACGAAATATAATAGTAATTGTCATAATGTAATTTGATTTTTGTAGTAAGAGGATTTTTAGTCGTGATGTTTTGCTAATTGACCGTTCAGGGTAATTTGTATGGGACTTTGTTTATACGAAATATCGGACAAGGAAGAGGATTTGGAATATGTGAGTTGGAGAATTTTTGGATATAAGGCTGTTATGTACAATTTTGCTAAGAGGATTTTTGCTTAAAAGAAATTTCCAAGATGGTTTTTCAGTGTTGACTTCAGAATAAAGTCATTTGAAAAATGGCAACAAAAAACCCAAAGTAAAGTATTACTAAGGGTTTATGCAATAGGATTTTAATTATACATCACTTAGAATAGATGAGTTTTCTTTAATCCATTCGGCAAATTCTGGTTTTGTGAGTTGACCGGTTGATAGTTTCATGATTATTTCATAGGTGTTGTTTTCGGGAGCCACAAGTTGATGTTCGTTTCTTTGGAGAAAAATATCTATGGCAACTATTGACCATGACATACTGCTGTCACTATTAAAACGAAGGATAAGTGATCGGAGAGTATTAAAATTATTACTGTTATGGTTAACTGCAGGAGTAATAGAAGATGGGGTCAAGCAAATTCCAGAAAAAGGAACTCCGCAAGGTGGGTTATGCTAAGCTTTGCATAAACCGCCTTATGCAAAGTATACTAATAAAATCTTCATAATACAGAATTATATTGCCATTTACTTTGCATAATATCTGAACCTATTTTAAATTAGATAACTAAGAAAGCAATTCCTGATCTTTATTCCAGTCAGGTAAGATACTGCTATGACGTTTGGTTAAGCATTTTAAAAACTCTAATAGCAGCTTTCAGCGGTTTTATTAGAACTTCAGGCTTACCTGCCTCAGCATTTTCTGTTCAAGTTCCTGAATAGTTCTTTTAACGTTAGCATTTGCATACGATATAACTCCTTAAATGATATTGACAGCTATTTGCTCTTACTATCATTTTGGGATATTATGCAAAGTAAATTGAATGATACTATAGTAACTATAAGGACTTTTACAGCTTACTTTGCATAACAACTTTCTTTGCATAAGGAGGAGTCATAAGTCCTTTATTGGCAAATATTTATTTACATGTTCTTGATATGTACTGGACTCAGCAATTTTCACATTTGGGTAAGATATTTAGATACTGTGATGATTTTGTTATTGTGTGCAGAACACATCACGATGCAGTAAGAGTAATTCAAATAGTAAAAGAGATAATGAAAAAGCTGAAGTTAACACTTCATCCTAAAAAGACAAGATTAGTGCATATGGAAGGAAAAGAGGGTTCCGATTTTCTGGGATTTCATTTTAGAAAACGTAAATCCAAAAAGTCAGGTAAACTGGTTCCATACATTTGGCCTTGTGAAAAGGCAATGAAACGGATCAGAAAAGAGTTAAAAAAGTTACTTGAGGAGAAGAAATCTAAGAAAATCATTAATGCAGGTAGTACAAGAACTGAATCTGGTTATTCGTGGCTGGAGGAACTATTTTAAAATTGGGAACTTCACAAAGAAGTTTCAGGATTTAGATAGATATCTGCGAAAAAGACTAAAGAAGTTCTTTCTGACGAAAAAACGAGCAACCCAGAGGTCATTTGAAGAATGGCTAAACCATTCAAGATTAGAAAATTTCTATTTGTCAGGAATATGTGTTAATAGAACTCGAATGCCTTAGGAAGAAGATTACAGGAAAGCCGTATGAGGGAAAACTTCATGTACGGTTTGATGTGGCGGGTTTTGGAAACGGGCTTCTGAATTAAGTAAGTACCGCGCCTGAACTCGACCCTACCCAAAATTTTCTTCACAAAAACCGCTCAGAAAACTTCGGATAAGTGCCGAATCTGGTGTTCTGCGAAATGGTGCAAGAGCAAAAATAAAAGATTCAAAACACGAAACATCTATTAAAATAAAAAATTTTTACTTTTGAAAGGAGGTCACATATGCATACAAGAATTCGTAGGGGGGTTTTGATATTCTTTTGGAGTATTATGCTTTTGGCTTTTTTAGCAATTGTATATATTTTCTTTATCAAAGAACCTTCAATTAAGATATTTCCATTAATAGTTTTTGCAATATTTGGACTAACCCTTTATGCTACTCTTAATCTACAGACAACAGTTCTGATGATTAACGATGAAGGAATTATTAGAAAAAAGTTTTTTGATGCAAAAGGATGTACTGGAATGAAATTGATAGAATACTTATAGATCCTGATTATAATGTTAGATTTATTTCAAATTCAAAAATATTGAAGTTAAGTTTAGCCCAGTTTAGAAAGCAAGGAGAATTTTTTGGAAGAATTAATAAATATGCTGAGGAAAAGATTAGCAAGACAATTCATTTTTTTGATGTTACAGAAATTCGTAAAACAAACAGGTTGGTATTGTTAGTTCCTCTTTTAATTGGGATATTCTTATTAATACAAGAGTATTTTATCTTTGTAGGTTTAGTACTTGGACTTATATGTGGCTTGCAGAGAGTAAGTAAATTAATGAACAGACTACATATGAAAGATAAAGTTATAGATAAGCTAGTTTCTTTTATGTTAATATATATAACAACATTTTGGATTGTTAGAATGAATACTGTTCAAGTAGAAAATATTTTGAGGGTAATAATACTTTTGATAGCATGGATGACAGGAACAAAAATAATATACGCTATATTTAAAGGTAAAATTCAAAATAGAATTGAAGAAACAGAACTTACTATTGATGATGGAAAAAGTAATGCTTTAAAAAGTACTTGAGAAATTTCTTGTATGATATTATTTTTATAGATCAATAATACGCACGGAAATCTAATACAAATTTTAAATAGGTTAATTATAATAGTATGTTTATTTTAGATAGTATTGATGTAGTAGAATTTATTAAAATATTCTAAAGGAGTAATTTTAATGTTCTAATGAAGGCACTTCGCAGAACACGTTAGGATTGTATCTGAAATTCAAAAAAAATAAAAGCTATTTATTTCTAGATCAATTTCATAAATTATCTACCTTATCTTCTATTCACCAAAATGAATTTCAGATACAATCTTGTTGAACGAAACCGCTACAGCACTAGACTATGGAATTTGAATAAGTTTTTTAAGCTCTTGAATTTTTCTTTTTACTCATTTTGTAGTTCGTTTATAAGAAAAACACTATAGGATATTGTACTTTTTCTTTCAAAACTACAAAAATACCATGATTTTAAGTATATTTCATTGGT
>JAGMES010000016.1 GCA_023128035.1 Halanaerobiales bacterium
CAGGCTTTTTGTGGGCTAATCATAAGCATAAGTTGGTGTTCGGAAGGACTTAATTGGCAAAGTGGAGAAAACTCATTGGGTAAAGTCCGCTCATCTATCAAAAATGTGTATATAACTTAGCGGTAGAGAAAATTGAATATTTTATTTTAAGAAAAGCGTTTGAGACTTTATTTAAGTTTCAGACGCTTTTTTTGTGAACAAATGAGTGTGTCAACGAGATAAATAAGAAGGATTTTATAATAAGTGACGAAATATATGATAAGAATAAAGTAAAATAATATAAATAAAGAAAATTAACGTAAGATAGTATATATTATAAATTAACAAAAAAATCAATTAACTTGTTTTATTTTTTGCAAAATAGGAGGAAATATGATGCTTACTGAAAAACAAATTACAATTAACCAACAAGTTTCTTCTAAGGAAAAACTTTGGACATCAAGTTTTACTCTACTTTGGCAAGGACAATTGGTTTCTGCCTTAGGAAATAGATTATATTCAGTTGTCTAGGTTTTTGGGTGTTAGCGGTTACAGGCTCAACCGCAATGATGGCAGCGGTTTCTTCCATGAATTATCCTGTCACCGTTTGCAGGAGTTGTTGTAGATCGCACAGATAGAAAATATATGATAGTATTGATGGATTTAATTAGAGGAATTGCTATTACTTTTGATGCTATTGCGGCTTACAAAGGAGGTGCAGATATTTGGAGCTCCACACATGTTCTTGTTGAACGGTATTTCATACATTTTCTCAGCATTTACAGAGTTATTTATTAAAGTTCCTAAAACTGTTAAACCCAAAAAACAAGTACATTTTGTTGAAGAATTAAAAGAAGGGATGTTTTTTGTTTGGAATTTTAAGGGTTTAAGATACCTGCTTTCAATAGCAGGGTTTATAAACTTTTTTGGTAATATAGCACTCATACTATGGCTTCCATACTTTCAGCAATCGGAAAATATTGGCCCTGTCAAATATGGAATTTTTATGGCATGTTTAACTATGGGTATGTTTTTAGGAATGCTCTTTACTACTGTTATTAATATTTCTCCATCTAAACGATTATTAATTTATGTTGTAGGAAATATTATTTCATCTTTATGTTATGCAAGTTGGATTTTATTCAATAATTTTATAATTGTTCTTGTATTGATTTTTATTGGAGGTTTATCAAATTCAATATATAATGTTTTTGTCACTTCAACGATTCAAATTAATGTTCCTCAAAATATGAGAGGAAAAGTATTTGGTTTAATGGGAACTTTATTTCAAGGTTTGACGCCTATTGCTATGGCTTTAGGTGGTATTTTGGCTGGCTTTATTTCAATTAAATTGATTAATTTTGTATGTTACATATCATCTCTGCTATTAATTATTCCTTTAGTATTTAACTCATCTTTTAGGAGTTTTATTAATTTTGATCTAGATAAGGAAACTACAATACTCTGAGTTTAAGTATAATTTTAATGGGTTATAGACTCAAATTTAAGGGTAGAAATTTCACACCAACTAATATAAGAAAATTAGCATGCCAAATAGATTTCGTATTTCAAAGTTAAAAAAGTATTAACGAGATGGATATTTTAAGCAATGAGTGGTCTTAAACTTCGGATGTACTTATGTTGATTAAATTTATCAGCAAGAAATAGATCTGCTTTAATAGTTACTCTATTACGCATTTTAAGATCCAACAGACATGGTTTTTTAAAAAAAATTATAGTTGTTTTACACCACGTTTTTAATAAAGCTCATCCCATTCATGGGATCTCGAATAATGCCAGGATAGTATGTGAATTTTGATCAGGGTAAGTATAAACGATTCTTTCATAAGAAGATGTTGTACAGAGAGTTTTTAAATCTTATCATGAGTTCATTAGTGATTTATTCAGATTGGAAGTAGAATCATTTTTATCATCAAAGTTATATACTTTATAATTTGCCATTTTTTCAAACTCAAAAGTAATAGATCTATATCATTGTAAGTAATATTCATACCTATTTTGATAATTTTATCAATCTCTTTCTTCAAGAGTTTATTAGGCTTTGTGTAGCGAACAGGGGGTTTATCTATTATACCAAATAAACCCTCTTTATCATAGTTGCTTTTCCAGCGATAATAGGTACTAGAACTGTTACCTATTTTCAGTTATATTTTTGTTCCACAAGCTCTGAAGCAAAACAAAACCAAGGTAAGTTTATTGTCCAAATTCACACTCGCTTCAATAAAGGAGTCTTTTTTATTAGGAGTTATTTAAAAAAGCTTTGAAGTACAATGAAATGTTACATCCCGAATAGGTTTCTTATTTCATGTTTAAATTAATGAAACTAAAAGTAGTAAATAAACTTGACATTATATTATTATTATGGTAATTTGAAATATAACTATATTATCTTGAGGAGTGCTTTGTTTATTTAGAAGAAGGTAATAAAAATGAAATCATATATATAGCTAAAGATGAATAATTTGAATTTAAACTGAAGAAGAGATCAATAAGTTACAATGTAGATAAGGCTAACTTACATTATTTAGATAACTTACTGGATGAGTTTGAAAAATTAGGTTTCAAAAATAAAGTTCACTTTTACATCGCACCAGTTGATGATGCTTTAGGAACTTGTACAAATACGCAATGTCTAACTATGAGTGACTTTTCCTCAGAAGAGATAAAATTCATGAACAAAATGTTAGAGAGAGGCTTTGGAAAAGTTATGGTACCGTACCCAACTCCATCAAACTGTGCAGCAGTAAGTGTAAATAGCTATGTAGTAGATCCAAAAGGTGATTTATATAAATGTTGGAATCATATCGGACATGAAGAAGATAAAGTGGGATCGGTACAAAAGGGACCTCAATTTGATACCAATTTAACCAAATGGCTTTTATTTGATCCATTCAATGATAAGGAATGTAAAAATTGTAAGATGCTATCTATTTGCATGGGTGGATGTCCTTTTACAAAAGTAGTTTATGGTAGACATAAGTGTAGATCGATCAAATTTAATGCCCCTGCTGTATTGCGTTTGTTCCATCAGGCAAAAGCTTTTCAGAATCAATTAGATTGTGATGCTAGTTGTGAATCTGATAGCTGTAGTGCGAAATAACATCATGAAAAGGAGAGTAAAATTTGAAACTACATGTAGATCAGGTGAGTAAGAAATATAGAGGCAAGGTATGGGCATTACAAAACTTTGAGTTAGAAATTACTCCAGGTATAGTTGGTTTGTTAGGACCCAATGGGGCTGGTAAATCTACTTTGCTGAAAATATTAGCTACCATTACAAAGCCTACTCTGGGTAGAGTCGTTTGGGATGGTGTTGACGTACAAGAATATCCGAATAAGATTCGCAGTGTTTTAGGTTATTTACCTCAAGATTTTGGTATCTATGATAATCTAAACGCTATCGAGTTTTTAAAATATATCGCTCTTTTAAAAGGTTTAAACCATTCAGCTAGTAAAAAAGTGATTCATCATTTATTGGAAGTAGTTCATTTGGCTGATGTAGCAACAAGAAAGTTGGGTACATATTCTGGAGGAATGAAACAGCGGATTGGAATTGCCCAAGCTTTATTGAATAATCCCCAGATTTTAATTGTCGATGAACCAACTGTGGGACTAGATCCCCAAGAACGGATTAACTTTCGGAATATGTTATCCGATTTGGCTGGCGAAAAGATTATTATCCTATCTACTCATATAGTAGCAGATATTGAGACTTTAGCTGGCAAAATTGCGATTATGAATCATGGAAAATTAATTACATATTCTGAACCAGAAGAACTTTTAGCAGCTGTAGATGGACAGGTTTGGGAGACAATGATTTCAAGCTCAGAATTAGAAAAGTTCAGAAAAAAATATATAATTAATTCTGTTGGTCATGGAAAATCTGGAACAATGGTCCGCTTTAAATATCTTTAGATATAAAGTTCCATCTGGAATTAATATTGCTACATAAGAAAAATCAGAAGCAACATCTAACCCACTACCCAAAGAATGAAGGAACTTATCATTAAATAAACATCTTTATTTTTAGGGTTGAATACAACAGTTCCGTGTTATTTAGGAAGATAAACAGCCTTACGGGTGACACGATTAATTCTCGAACAGAAATTCAATCTGCTAATCACTGAATCATCAGGATGGAGTAATAGGCTTTTTCACGGGTATAGACTTCTTTTAACGCTTCCCATAAGGTAAACATTATTCTCTATTCAAGATAAAATACTATCTAAAGCGATAAAAAGCACATTGAAACTGCTGTAAACTTTAAAAAATTATTAAGAATAGATTGTCTAAATACAAACTTTAAATCTATATTTCTATTAATGTAATAGGTGATCATATCTTTAGGATAATCAGACCTTACAACTACATTATTCAGGGAGGTGTAAGATGAAGTTTTTACAGACCATATTTGCCATAGGATATTCAGATTTTTTACAACGGATCAGAAGATATAGCTTTTTGGTAACAATCGGATTGACTATCATAGCTGGAATTAATTTAATACCTGCTAGAGATTCCAAATTTGGGACTCTGAATTTCAGTGGATATAGAGGAATCTATAATTCTGCATGGATAGGAGCACTTATGGCTTTATTGACATCATTTATTCTAGCCTTATTCGGCTTTTATATTATAAAAGATACCCTTGAAAGAGACAAAGAAACTGGTGTAGGTCAGATTATTGCCACAACTCCCATTAGTAAAACTATGTATATTTTTGGTAAGTTTATCGGTAACGTAATCATTCTAACGATGATCGCTATTCTGATGGTCATTATGGGTGGAGTTATGCAATATATTCGGGGAGAGGCTCTCTCTATCAATTTATGGCTGTTAATGCGACCATTTTTGCTGATCACGTTTCCAACACTAATTTTTATCTCGGCTCTGTCACTATTATTTGAAAATGTTCCCATTCTTAGAACTAGTTTTGGTAATATAATTTACTTTTTTATCTGGATTTCCGCTTTTATACCCATAGTGAAGAATATATATTTTCTTGATCTGATTGGTGGGACTTCTGTCATTCCTCAGATGATCAAAGATTGTCAACTCATTTATCCTGAGTATCATGGTGGATTCACCTTATTGGGTCAAAGTCAAACGGTTGGGACCTTTGTCTGGGATGGAATAGACTGGACAGGACAGATGATCTTGCTAAGGATGGGTTGGGTTATTGTTGTCTTTGGCTTATTAAGTCTATCGACTCTCCTTTTTAAGCGATTTGACTATACTCAGGAAAATCGGAAAAATTCGAAAGAGATGATACCCATACAAGAAACTGTACAGATCAAAGAATATATTAGACCACAATTATTTTTGCCAAGGATTCAATTGCAAAACAATTTCTGCAGATTGTTGGTTGCCGAAATTAAAATTGATTTGATGGGAAAACCTTGGTGGTGGTATTTCATCACAGCTATAATTCTGATTTTAAGTGGAACTTTGAGTTACGAGACTGCTTTTCAGTGGATTTTACCCATCGCTTGGTTATGGCCAATTAATATTTGGTCCCGAATGGGGGTTCGGGAGATCAAAAGTAGAATCACTCAGATTGTCTTCTCTACCAAGAATATTATGCCATGGCAATTGATGGCTGAGTTTGGATCAGGGTTTATCGTGGCAGTACTATTCGCCACTCCAGTAATTGTTCGTTCTATGATATTGGGATATTGGGTAAACCTAATTTATATCACAATCGGTGCACTGTTTATCTCTACCTTAGCATTTTTTTTGGGGGTTTGGAGCAAAAGTTCAAAAGCTTTTGAGGTCTTATATATTCTTTATTGGTACTTAGGGCCTATAAATAAAGTTGGAGTATTGGATTATACAGGGTCAGCGATGGGAAATAATTTGATCAACTTTGGTGTTTTCTATCTTCCATTGATCGGCTTGATGATGTTTCTGATAGTCTGTGGGAGATATAGACAGTTTCGTTTTCAATAAAAGTTCATCGTTTTGATATATATATTGGACTTGGAAGTATCTAACCGGTACTCTTTGTCCAAGTTTTTCATCATCAAATAAGCGATTATATATGCCTTTTTCAAGATGCTCATTTAAATGTCGTTTTTTAAGACATGATTTTTAAGAGAAAGTTTTGCTACAACTTTTTTTAGTCGTTTATTTTCTTTTTAAAATCCTTTAGATTCAGTTTTGATAAAGATATTCCAATAATAGGATTTTGGTTGAATGCCTACTTCTTTACATAATTCTTTACTGGATACTTCAGAATTTTTTACACAAAGAACAATGTCTACTTTTTGCTGAGCGCTAAACCGGTTTTTTGGCATTTGTACTCCTCTTTCGTAACTTATATATAAGGTATAACAGGGAGCAGAACCAAATAGTGCTTTTACCTATATTCAGTTTATTTTTTTCCACGAACTCTGAAGCCAAACAATTCTGAGATTAATATGAAAAAGCAGATGACAGTGTGAATGTTGAATAATCTAGAAAATTAGCAGTAAAATTAAGTGAGTTAGGAAAGACCTTTGAATGGAAATTTTTTTCAAAATGCTGATCATGGATTAAATATACATAGAGTTGAAAGAAATTATAAAATACTTGAGTGGTTTGAGATATATGATTTGGAATAAAAAAATAAAACATTAACAAAATTAGCAATTGAAAAAGTTCTTCACTTATCTATTGCAATTTCCCCTAATCTATGATACTATAACCATGAAAGAATTGAATATTATGCATAAGTTGGTGTTCGAAAGGACTTAATTGGGAAAGTGGTGAAAATCCACTACAGCCCCCGTTACTGTATGTGCAGATGAAACTGACATCACATGTATCTATAAATGCATGTGACTAAATCCACTGGGCCAACGCCTGGGAAGGAGTCAGGAGTAAAGTGAAGCACAAGTCAGGAAACCAGCCATTTTATGAGAAGTGATTGCCTTCGGTGGGGAGGATAGACTCGACATATTAACACTACTTATCAGTTATTATGTTTGATTGTTTAAACAACTAGTCTAAAAACCCTGTCCATATAATGGTCAGGGTTCTTTTTTTGGAGGGATTTGTGATGCAAGAGTTGGCCCATAAATTACCACGTTTAGTGATCGCCGGAACTCAGAGCGGTGTAGGAAAGACGACAATAACATTGGGACTTATGGCTGCAATTTGTCGTTGCGGGATGAAGATTGCACCATACAAAGTAGGGCCAGATTATATAGACCCTGGATTTCACAGTTATGTTACCAAAGTTAAATCCCGAAATCTGGATCTCTGGCTATTAAATGAAGATAAGATTGCTTACCTATTTTATAAGAACAGTATAGATGCGGATATTTCGATAGTCGAGGGTGTCATGGGTCTATATGATGGACGAGGAACAAATCATGAGGCAAGTACTGCACATTTAGCAAAAGTATTGAAGGCACCCGTCGTTTTAGTAATTGACGGAAGTGGAATCTCTGCAAGTGCGGCAGCCCAGGTATTGGGCTATAAACTTTACGATAAAGAAGTTAATTTAGCAGGTGTTATTATTAATCGAGTGAGTGGAGAAGTTCATTATAAATTACTAAAGGAAGCTATCGAAAGAGATACTGGAATAAGATGTTTCGGTTATTTGAAGAAAACTGATCAGATTCATTTGAAAAGCAGGCATTTAGGTTTAGTTCCTGGTATTGAAGTGGATAAACTCCAAAGTCAAGTTGAACAGTTAACCGAAATGGTTGAAGAGTCTGTTGACATTGATGGGTTGATAGAGCTATCAAAAAATGCTATACCATTTGACTTAGAATCAAAGATTTCGCTAACTTGCTCAAACGAAATAAGTAAGCTAAAAGCCAAATTGAATCTAGATCATCCAGTTAGGATAGGTCTTGCTTATGACGAAGCATTTCATTTCTATTATCAAGATGGTCTTGATCTTTTAAAAGAGCTTGGGGCAGAGTTAGTTGAATTCAGCCCTTTGCATGATGTCAAATTACCTGATAATCTAGATGGGTTATATATTGGAGGAGGTTATCCTGAAGTTTTTGCAAATCAACTCGAAGAAAATCAATCTCTTCGTAATTCAATCAAGAATGCTATAAATAAGGGATTACCTACTTATGCAGAATGTGGAGGTTTAATGTATCTTACTCAAGAGATAAAAACTGCTGAAGATGATACATATCAGATGGTTGGTGTGATTCCTACGATGAGTATGATGACTTCAAAGTTGCAGAGATTTGGATATGTAGAGGTTGAGTTGGGTCAGAATCTATTTGACTTAAGCCGAGAAATTATTCCAGCTCATGAATTTCATTATTCAAAGATTCAGGATGACGATGAACTTAATTATTCTTACAATATTAATAGAAGAAAAAAAAACTGGGAATGTGGGGTAACCATGAAAAACTTACTTGCGGGTTATCCACATTTACATTTTTATAGTAATCCTAGATTAGCCTATGGATTTATAAAAAAATGTGTGAAGTATCGGAATGAGTCAGTTAGGTAGAAAGGAAGGCGTATATTATGAAAGGTTCAATCATGTTTCAAGGTACTGCCTCATCTGTAGGCAAGAGTCTCTTATCAGCAGCATTTTGTCGGATTTTTTATCAGGATGGATATAAAGTAGCTCCTTTTAAATCACAGAATATGGCGTTGAATTCTTTTATAACTAAAGCAGGTTTGGAGATGGGACGTGCTCAAGTCTTTCAAGCAGAGGCAGCAGGAATTGAGCCGACTGTAGAGATGAATCCAATTTTATTGAAGCCGACTACAGATGTTGGTTCACAGGTGATAGTAAATGGTAAAGTGATGAAAAACATGGCGGCTAGTGAGTATTTCAAATATAAACCTAAACTCGGCAAAATGGTTCAGGAAACATATGATAAGTTGGCAGATAAATTTGATTTAGTGGTAATCGAAGGAGCAGGGAGTCCTGCGGAGATTAATTTGAAAAGTGGAGATATTGTAAACATGGGAATGGCGAAGATGGCCAAATCTCCTGTGATTTTAATCGGTGATATTGATAGAGGAGGAGTTTTTGCATCCCTTTATGGTACAATGATGCTTTTAGAACCTGAAGAACGTGCTTTAATTAAGGGTGTGATTATCAATAAATTTAGAGGTGATTTCAAACTTTTAGAATCGGGCTTACATCAGTTGGAAGAGTTAGTTGGTGTACCAGTTTTGGGAGTAGTGCCATATACAAATGTACAGATTGATGATGAAGATAGTGTGACAGAACGATTTAAAAGAAGAGAAACAGGAGATGGATTGAAGGTACAAGTAATTTTATTACCATTTATCTCTAATTTTACAGATTTCACCCCACTAGAGATGGAAGAAGATTTAATTTTAAGTTATGTACGTCGGCCTGATGAATTAGATAATCCGGATTTAATTATCATCCCTGGTTCAAAGAATACTCTGGAGGATCGGCTATATTTACAAAAAACTGGTTGGGATTCAGCACTTAGAAAATATGTTCGTGATGATGGATTATTGATTGGGATTTGTGGAGGATATCAGATGCTAGGTAAGATGCTTCATGATCCTTATGAGACTGAGAGTAGTTTAAGTTCATTGCCTGGACTTGGAATTTTAAATGCAGAGACTGAGATGGCAGAAGAAAAGACCACCAGACAGGTAGAAGGAATCTTTGAATATAGTGATGAGACCTATTTTGCAGGAATGAAGGGTATGTCAATCAAGGGTTATGAGATTCATATGGGCCAGACTAATCTTGACGAAAAGATCGCTCAACCAATTCGCTTACACTCAGTTGATGAGTGGGATGGCGGAATTAATGAGCAAGGCAATGTAATGGGAACATATTTACACGGAATCTTTGAGAATATCGCCTGGACTTGTCAGTTATTGAATAATCTTAGAAGAAAAAAAGGTCTTGATGAAAAAGAGGGAAGCGTAAAGAGTTATGCTGAACTAAAAGAAGCAGAATATGATCGACTAGCAGAACATGTACGAAAACATGTTGATTTAGATAAAATATATCAGATCATCAAAGAAGGTGTAGAAGTTTAATGGAAAAGGTAATAATCATCGGAATGGCAGTACTTTTAGATTGGGTCTTTGGTGATCCATATTGGCTTCCACATCCGATTAGAGGAATTGGTTGGCTTATTAAAAAAATTGAACGAGGAGTAACAAAGTTAAAGATAAATAAACGTATACAAGGAGTAATTCTTTGGTTAGGCGTTATAATAATCACTTTTTATGTGAGCAGACTTTTCTTGAGGATGTTGGAACTCATGCATCCAGTATTTTATATAGTCGGTCAAATAGTACTTCTCTATACTTGTTTAGCTGCTAAATGTTTAGAACAAGAGAGTCGTAAAGTGATGAATCAGTTAGAAAAAGGTGATCTAAAAGAAGCACGAAAGCTCTTATCCTATCTGGTAGGACGAGAGACAGATAAATTGACGAAAAGAAGTGTTATTCGGGCCACGATTGAGACGGTTGCGGAAAATATCGTGGATGGTGTACTATCTCCATTGTTTTATGCATTCATCGGTGGTGTTCCGTTGGCCCTGACTTATAAAGCTGTAAATACATTAGATTCGATGGTAGGATATAAAAATGAAAAATATTTAGAATTAGGATGGGCCTCTGCAAGAATGGATGATTGGGCCAACTTCATCCCAGCCCGTGTATCAGCGATGTTAATTCCAATTGCTGTATTTATTACAAAGGGTGATGCAATCTCAAGTTTTATGATTATGCTCAGAGATCGAAAAAATCATTCCAGCCCAAATGCAGGGCATCCTGAGGCTGCCGTGGCAGGAGGATTAAGTATCCGACTGGGCGGGTCAAATAGATATTTTGGAAAAATAGTAGAAAAGGCGACCCTTGGTGACCGGGTGAAACCTGTTAAAGAGGGAATGATCTCTCAAACTAATCATATAATGTATCTAACAGAAATACTAGCGTTAGTGCTTTTTAGCATAGTTTATCTTATTATTTATTAGCAAGTTGAAAGGGGAGAAAAATGTCTAAAGTAATTCATGGTGGAAATATTTATCAGTATTCGGATAAATTGATTGATTTTAGCAGTAATATCAATCCTCTTGGAATTCCTGGATCGGCAAAAGTGGTGTTAAATGAATCCTGGGAACATTTAGAACGCTATCCTGATCTTTATTATACTTCTTTGCGTAATGCAATTGCCAACCACCATCAACTTGATGCAGATCAGATCATAGTTGGTAATGGGGCAGCAGAGATCATTTTTCTCATGGGAAGATTATTTCAGAATAAAAAGGTTTTAATCCCTATGCCAACCTTCGGTGAGTACAGGCAGGCGGTTGAGTTGGGCGGAGGTCAGGTAGAGATCGTCTATCGGGATTCAGAGAATGATTTTTCTTTACCTATAAATAAGATTCTTGATAATTTGAATCATGTGGATGGTGTAATTCTGTGTCATCCGAATAACCCTACTGGAAAGTTGGTAGCAGAAGATAATCTAGTGCAGATTGTTGAGAAAACACGACAATTAAATAAAATGCTTATTCTGGATGAAGCTTTTATCGATTTTGCTTTCGACTCAGAAAAGAAGAGTGGATTAAAGTGGCTTAAATCACATCCTCAGATGATGATCATTCGAGCTTTCACAAAATTCTACGCAATGCCAGGTTTACGATTAGGTTATGGCTTAGGTTCATCTCAATTGATCGAAAGGTTGCACGAGATGCAAATACCCTGGTCAGTTAATAGTTTAGCTGTTGAGATTGGGATACGAATTCTTCAAGATATAGATTATCTTCAGCGTTCAAAGGATTGGATTTTCGCTGAAAGAGAGTATTTTACTAATGCTCTTCGAAAATTACCAGATATACAGGTATATCCTACAGATGCAAACTTTATCTTATGTAAAATCCAAAGAGAAGATTTGAATGTTGGAGTTTTAAAAGCTAGAATGATTGATGAAGGAATTTTAATCAGAGATGCCAGTTCTTTTGCTGGATTGGATAATTCTTATTTTCGAGTGGCAATTAAAGATCACGAAAACAATAAATACCTATGTCAAGCTTTAGAAAAGTCTTTAAAAATTGATCAAAAGGTGTTTTAGATGAATCAAATTGATCTACAGCAGAAAAAAAAGCAAACCTTTCGAATGCCAGGTTCATGTGGAGAACTTATTCAGGGAGTTTTAAATGGAAGAGAAATTTTGATCTCAACTCCGATTAATTTATATAATTATTTGACTATAAATCAGGAAGAAGGAGTTTTGTGGAATCAGCTTCCGAAAAAGATGCAACAGGGTATGGTTACTCTTTTACGTTTTTTACAAATTGATGTTGAGATGTTAGATTCATTAAGATTTCTACATCAGACTGAAATACCCGTAGGTGTAGGGATGGCAAGTAGTACTGCTGACTTAGCTTTGGCTTGTGCAGGATTAGCATATTTTCTAGGGTTATCTCTTAGCAGTGCTGAACTAGCAAAATTAATGGTACAGATTGAACCGACAGATAGTATTATTTTCCCGGAAGCAACATTATTTGAACAAAAAAGTGCTCAGTTGCAGCAAAAAATCGGGCCTTATCCAGAAATGGAATTGTTAGTCTTAGGTTTAAATGCTACTCTTGATACGGTTGAATTTCATAAAAAACGATTATCGGTTCCGATGGTAGATGAAGAGTATAGGCTGATGCTAGAAGGTTTTAGTGATAAGAATTTAAGATTAATCGGGAAAGCTGCTACATTGAATAGTTTTCAGTGGCAAAATATTTTACCTAAACTAGGGCTTAAAGAGATTGTAGATATATCTCTTTCACTAGGTGCCTACGGCGTTCAGGTTGCTCACAGTGGAACAGTCTTAGGGATAATGTGTGACCCGATGGTGGTAAAATTTAATGAACTAAAAAGTGAACTAAAAAAAGCAGGAGTTTTGGAAAGTTATCCATATTTCTGGAGTTTGAAAACAGTATCAGGCGGTGTAGAAGTTTTTGTAAATGGATCATTTACAAAAATATACTTAGTTTAGGGGGAAATAAGATGGATTATATAAAAAATCCGATGGGGATTGAAAAACGAAGTATGGAGATTATTGAAGAGGAATTAGGCGCTAAAATTCATGATATTCCTCTAAAGATGCGAGCTCTAGTAAAGCGAGTGATACATACGACAGCAGATTTTGAATATGCGGATCTTTTAGAATACAGTGATGATTTTGTTGAAAAGATGAAAGAAGCATTATTAAATAATTTACAGATTATTACTGATACGACGATGGCTTTATCAGGAATTAATAAACGGGTATTGCATGGATTGGGAGTAGAGTATCATTGTTATATTAGTGATCCTGAAGTAGTTCAATTGGCAAAATCTGAAGGTATAACTCGTTCGATGGCAGCTGTACGATTTGCTACTGAACGTTTTGTGCGCCCTATCTTTGTCTTTGGTAATGCTCCGACAGCAATTTTTCAATTAAAAGAACTTATAGATCAAGGTTTATGTAAACCTGCTTGTCTTGTGGGTGTACCAGTTGGTTTTGTCGGCGCTGCTGAATCGAAGGAATTAGTTAGAGAACTAGGAATTCCTTATATTATAACTCGTGGACGTAAAGGTGGAAGTACGGTGGCTGCAGCAATTATGAATTCCATTCTATATGAATTAAAAGGAAATATAACTCCTTAGGGGAGGATGGAAGATGGAAGAATATGTACTACATCAAGGTAAACGACTTAAGATAGGATTTACAACCGGAACTTGTGCTGCAATAGCTGCTAAAGGTGCACTCTGGATGCTGATTAATAATAAGAAAACCGATAAAGAAACGATAACTTTGCCTCAAGAAGAAATTGTTACGCTGCCAATTGTCGATGCAGTCTATAAACTTAAGGAAGCATCAGCAGGTGTAATTAAAGATGGTGGAGATGATCCTGATATAACAACAGGTTTGATTATTTATGCTAAGGTTAGATGGTCAGATCAGCCAGGTGTTCATATTAAAGGGGGGATAGGAGTTGGACAGGTAACCCGTCGAGGGTTACAAGTTCCAGTAGGAGAACCTGCTATTAATCCAATTCCTAGGAAGATGATTGTAAATGCAATAAAATCTCTTCTTCCAAAAGAAAAGGGAATAGAAGTGGAAATTTCTGTACCAGGTGGTGAAGAGGTTGCTAAAAAAACCTTTAATCCAGAGTTGGGAATAGAAGGAGGCATATCAATTCTTGGAACCACTGGAATTGTTAAGCCAATGTCTGAGGAGGCCTATCGTATTTCTCTGGCATTAAAGGTTAAACAATTGGCAAAAAGCGGAGCAAAGTTTGGTGTATTGGTTCCAGGAAATTATGGTGAAAAAGTTGCCTTAGAGCAATATAATATAGATTCAAGATATTTGATTCAAACGAGTAATTTTATAGGATATCTTTTAGAGGTATGTGCTGATGAAGGATTAAAACGGGTTTTACTAATTGGGCATGTTGGGAAGTTGATTAAGGTTTCAGGAGGCATTTTTCATACTCATAGTCGTGTTGCTGATGCAAGACAGGAAATATTCGCAGGTTTAGTAGCACGTTTTGGTGGTAGTCAAAAATTAGTAGAAGATATTTTTCAGGCTAGTACAACCGAGACAATAGTTGAATTAATTGATCAAGCGAATCTTAGTCATATTTATTCGCCTATTGCAGAGAGAATTGCTAAGCGGTGTGAAAAATATGTTTATGGAAAATTAGAAGTAGGTGTGGTTCTTTATACTTTTGATAAAGGTGTATTAGCTGAAAGTGAGAAAGCGAAAAGTTGGAAAAATGAAGGGTGGGATATATGATATCATCAGATCAGAGAAAAAAGAAAATTCGGGTGATTGGCGTTGGCCCAGGGTCAGAAGATTATTTGTTGCCAATGGCATTAAAAAAGGCACGGGAGTGTGACTTGCTCTTTGGTAGCAAACGAGCCTTACGATTATTTGAAGGGGTAGGTGTGCCCTTTTTGGAGTATTCTGCAAATTTTTCCGACTATATTGATCTGTTTAGTATGGAAAAAGACAAATTGATTGGAATTGTTGTGGCAGGAGATCCGGGATTTTATAGTCTTTTGGCATTTTTACGAAAGCATTTTCCGCCAGAAAGTTTAGAAGTGATCCCTGGTGTCAGTTCTGTACAATATTTGTTTGCTAAAATAGCGACTCCTTGGCAGAATTATTATCTTACAAGTTGTCATGGAAGAGAGCTTGGAAATCTAAAAGAATTAGTACATCAACATGGGAAGTTGGCGCTTCTAACAGATTCTAAATTGAATCCAACTAATATATGTAAGCGATTACTAAGTACGGATGATGGTAATTCATCTTTTGAAAATTATAGAGTTATTGTTGGAGAAAACCTTTCATATCCAGATGAAAAGATTACGATAGGTAGTGTTAAAGAGATTGCTTTGATGGATCAATTTGGTATGTCGGTGGTGATAATTGACAATGAGTGGTAAAAAGTTGTATCGAACAGGAATGATTTCAAAAGATGAATTAATTTTGGGTAATGCTCCTTGGACTAAACCTGAAGTTCGTGCAGTTACGATTGCAAAATTAGATTTATTTCCTGATCATCATGTTCTTGATATTGGAGCAGGTACAGGAACGATTACTCTAGAGATGGCACGAAGATTGTTTAATGGTAGGGTTGTTTCTGTAGAGATGAAAGAAGAAGCCTGTCAATTGATAGATGCGAATCTTAAAAAGCTTGGATTAGAGAATGTAGGGTTAATTAAAGGAAAAGCTCCAGACTGTCTTCCAGATGAAGAATGGGATCGAATCTTTATTGGAGGGACTGGTGGAAATATTGAGGATATTCTTCAGTATGCTGTTAGTCATTTAAAGAAAAATGGAATTTTAGTGATGAATACTGTAACCATTGATACGTTGAGTAAAGCACAGTCTTTTTTTAAAGAGCGAGAGTTAATTCATGAAGTTGTTTTACTTCAAGTGAGTAGGATTAGAGAGATTGGTGGGTATTCGATGTATCAAGGAGAAAATCCGATACATGTTATTAGGTATGTTATTGGGTAGTTAGTTGTTGTGGGGCATGGAAGTCGGGCAAAAGACGCTGCTCCTTTGAAAAAGATTTCTTGAATTATATAAGATAGAGATAAAGACTATGTAGATTAAATAAGATAAAACATTCTTGGAGGTAAAGATGAAAGGTATTTTTTATGGAATTGGAGTTGGCCCTGGCTATCAGGGTTTGCTAACGATGCAGGGATATCAGATTTTACAAAAAGTTAATGTCATAGTACTACCAGTTAAGAAAGCAGGGATGAAGAGTATAGCCTATGAGATTGTCAAAGACTATATACCAACTGATGCACAGATTTTAGAACAGGTCTATCCAATGTCATATAGTTCAGAGGTTTTAGATCAAGCCTGGAAAGAGAATACAGCAGAAATTGCTAAGTATTTAGATAAGGGAGATGAAGTTGCTTTTTTAACACTTGGAGATGCATTTGTTTTTAGTACTTATAGTTATATTCATCAACTATTAAGCAAACAAGGTTATAATGCTGAAACGATCTCTGGAATTACATCTTTTCAAGCTGCTAGTGCCAAAGCAGGCATCCCATTAGTTCAAGGAAACGAAAAATTAGCTGTCTTGCCTGGTACTGAAGATTTAGAAGAGTTAGAGCAAATTCTCAAATTCTTCGACACAGTGGTTATTTTAAAAGTAAATAGAGTTTTCGAAGAAATATATGCATTCCTTGAAAGAAAAAACCTACTGACCAACTCATACATGGTCAGCAACCTAGGACTTAAAGAAGAAAAAATCTACTTAGATATTCCTTCTTTAGACACAGATGAAACCAAACTGCCATATCTAACTACACTGATCATTCGACGTGAACGTTAACACTAAAGTGTTTATGCTATTAACCGTAAACTCTAAACTTAACTGTGAACTTTAGCCCCCACATGTTATGAAATTTAAGAAAAAGGATGTGAAATGATGATTTATTTTATCGGAGCAGGGCCAGGCGATCCAGAGCTAATCACCGTAAAAGGTGCTAAACTTATCAAAGAAGCAGATATAATCGTATATGCGGGATCATTGGTTAATCCTGAAGTTTTGCGAGAGGCTGGCCCGGATTGCGAGATTTATAATAGTGCAACAATGGACTTAGATGAAACGACAGAAGTAATGGTAAATGGGATTAAAGAAAATAAAAAAGTAGTTCGTGTTCATACTGGCGACCCTGCGATTTATGGAGCTATACAAGAGCAGATGTATCGCTTAGACAAGGAAGGTATTCCTTATAAGGTTATTCCAGGTGTTAGTTCTTTTTGTGGAGCATCAGCAGCATTAAAAAGAGAATTAACAGTACCTGATAAAGCACAGACTGTGATTCTTACGCGAATGGAAGGACGTACACCAGTCCCTGAGAGAGAAAAACTTGCCAAACTTGCTGCACACCAATCAACAATGGTTATCTTTTTGAGTGTAGGAATGCTCGATGAAGTAGTAAACGAGTTGAGTCAACATTATCCTTCAACTACACCTGTAGCAGTAGTTTATAAAGCAACTTGGCCAGAAGAGAAAAAGGTTATTGGACAATTGGATAATATTGCTCAATTAACTAAAGATGCAGGAATTACTAAAACAGCTTTAATTATGGTAGGAGATTTTCTAAGAGAAGATCGAGATGAAGAGTCATTATTATATGCTTCACACTTTTCTAGTGAATTTCGACAGGCAAAGGATGATAAAAAGTGCGACTAAATGCTAATAAACAATTAGCGGTGAAAAAGCGTCTAGCGGCAATTGTCTTTTCAAAAAGTGGAGTTTTAGTCTGTCGCAAGTTGCAGAATGCTATAGAAGATTTGGATTTATATCTGAAAGCAGAAATGTGTACCTTAGAGAGAGATCTTGTGATAGGAAAGCCATTTAAATCGTTTGTTGGTGAGATTTTTAATAAATATGATGGTCTGATATTTGTGATGTCAACAGGAATAGTGGTTCGTGAAATCGCTCCATTTCTAAAAAGCAAGAAGACTGATCCCGCAGTGGTAGTAATAGATGACCATGGTCAATATGTAATCTCGTTACTTTCAGGGCATCTAGGTGGAGCAAATGAGTTAGCTAGAACCCTGTCAGAGATTTTGGAGGCGAAACCAGTAATAACAACTTCAACCGATCTTCATCAAGTACCAGCCTTTGATCTTATAGCAAAAGAATATAATATGAAGATTGAACGATTACATGATCTAAAATTTATCAGTGGTGCGTTGATTGATGGAGAAAAAGTTGGATTATACACTGACTTATCTTATCCATTAAATGTATCTATTTTAGTGGAAGAACGAAATAATCTCGATGAATTTTTAAATTTAGAAATCTCAGAGATAAAAAAGTTATTCTCATCATGGAAGGGAGTAGTCTTGATCACTCACAGACTAATTTCAAAAGAAGTATTAGAAAAATGGGCATTACCCACCTTGATCTTACGCCCCAAAAATCTAGTTGTGGGTATGGGATTAAAAAGGGGTAAGACAAAAGCAGAATTAGAAGAAGCATTATTGAAAGCATGTAAAACTGCCGATGTAAGCCCTGATTCGATTTCAAAAATTACAACAATTGATATCAAACAGGATGAAGTTGGATTACATAAACTTTGTGATGCTTACAATTTATCATTACAAATTTTTTCAACCGAAGAAGTCAAGGCGGTAGAAGATAAATTTTCCATCTCAGAGTTTGTAAAAAAAACCATCGGTGTAGGCGGAGTCGCCGAACCAACGGTTTTTCTAGGAACAGAAAAAGGTGAGTGGGTATTAAGAAGACAGAAATTAGATGGGGTAACTGTTGCAATAATGAGAGAAATTTAATTAGTTAAGAAATAAGAGTTAATAGTTATTAATGACAAAAGAAGGAGGCGAAATATATGGCAGGAATGATTTATGTTGTTGGTATTGGCCCGGGTAGCGAAGATTATCTCACACCTAGAGCAAGAAAAGCTATCATCAATTCTGATGTAATTGTCGGATACAAAGTTTATATTGAACTTATCCAGAATCTAATACAGACTCAGGAAGTTATATCTAATGGAATGAAGCAAGAGATTGATCGGGTTAAAAAGGTGATTGAATTAGCTAAGGAAGGAAAAACTGTGTCGCTTGTTAGTAGTGGGGATGCGGGGGTTTATGGGATGGCTGGCCCGGTTTATCAATTAGCAGAAGAAATGGGAGTAGATGCTGAAATTGAAGTAGTCCCAGGAGTGACAGCTGTTTTAGCAGCAGCTTCAAGGCTTGGAGCTCCATTGATGCATGATTTTGTCGTAATCAGTTTAAGTGATCTTTTAACTCCATGGGAAAAGATAGTGAAACGATTGCATGCTGCAGGTGAAGGGGATTTTGTAGTTAGCCTTTATAACCCAAGGAGTAAAAAACGTCGCTCTCATCTGATTGAAGCACAAGAGATTCTTCTTAAGTATCGTAAACCAGAGACGCCTGTGGGGATTGTCTGGAATGGAACCAGAGAAAAAGAAGAGATGTTAGTTACGACCTTAGCTCAAATTCCACATGAAGAAGTTAACATGTTTGCTACATTGATTATTGGGAACTCTGAAACCTATATTTCAAAAGGGCGAATAATTACTCCAAGGGGTTATTGATGATTTTGCTCATGGCAGGAACCAGTGAAGGTCGAGAATTAGCAAGTGTATTGCATCAAAGAGGATATCCTTTGTTGGTTTCCACTGTATCAGAATACGCGGTTTCTTTATTAGAAAAGGGTATAGAATCGATTCATCGACCTTTAGGAGTTGAGGAATTAATTGGTTTGATTGAAGAGAAGAAGATTAGTGTTTTAATAGACGCTACTCATCCATTTGCGGTAGTTGCTTCTCAAAATGCACAAAATGCTGTGAAAGCGACTGGAATATATTATTTACGATGGGAGCGGGAAAGCCTTATACCAGATGAAATTGCAGAAATTAAGCGGGTCAAAACTTATGAAGATGCTCTAAAACATCTTGAACCCTTTGAACGAATATTACTGACTATTGGTAGTAAGGAACTTCCTTTGTTTGATTCCCTGATTCAGAATCAGATGAAAAAAGTCTATGCAAGAGTGTTACCACTACCTTCTTCACTAAAGACTTGTTGGGATTTGGGAATACCTCCAGGTCAAATTATCGCCTGTCAGGGGCCATTTTCTATGGAAATGAATATAGCACTAATTCATCAATATAATATTCAAGTTTTGGTAACAAAGAATAGTGGTAAACGTGGTGGATTGAGAGAAAAGTTAGAAGCCGCAGTCAATTGTGGGATTTCTGTTATATTAATTGAAAAACCAGATATAAAATATATAAAAGAAGTTAATACGCTAAAAGAGATTGAAGAAATCTTAAGAAAGTTGGGTTTTAACGCAAAGAATGAAGAGTGAAAATAATGTCTCAAGGATTGGTGCATGTATATACAAGCGAAGGTAAAGGGATTATGTTACCGTGATGAAAAAAGAAGTTCATCCAATTGATCAAAAGATTAAAGCATGTGTTGGGATTGAATATTAAAGTTAAAAAACTTCCTTTTTAGTTTAAATTAGATTGATTTTAATTAAATTATATATAATCATAAAAATTGACATCACTACTTTATCATGTTATAATAAATAAGTAAAAGTTGAGAATAAAAAGTTCAAAACTTAATTAAATGAATTTAATAGGTGTCCATGATTGTGGATGAAAAGGGAAAACGGTGAAAGTCCGTTGCAGCCCCCGTTACTGTATGTGAGGATGCCCTGATTGTATTATGCCACTGGGAAACTGGGAAGGCGAATTGGGTGCAGAGGAATCACAAGCCAGGAGACCTGCCTGTTAAATTATGTTCAAATCTTTCGGAGGGGAGGGTTGAAACGAGTGGTAATCTGTTAATACAGTTGCTCTTGTTTTAACCCCTTGCTTATGTAAGGGGTTTTTTAATTATTAACTAAAAAAAAGGAGGAAATATCTAATGGTTTCTAGCAAAAAAAATATCATTGTTTGCCTTATTTTACTTCTAATGGTTAGTACTATTTCTGGATTAGTATTCGCTGATCAAAAGGTTACTTTGGTTGATTATGATGGGGTAGAGGTTCAAATTAATGCACCTGTTCAGAGAATTGTTTGTATAAGTTCAGCTTTAAATGAAATTCTTTGTGTACTTAATGCAGGAGACAAGATTGTTGGAAGAGATAGTAAATCTGTATTTCCACCAATATTAGCTGATGTAACAGTCGTAGCAAGGTCATCAGCTAAACCTCAGATTGAAGCTGTTTTAGAACTGGATCCAGATGTGATTATTGCAGATACTATGTTAAAAGATGATGTTCGTAAAAAATTCGAAGCTTTTGGTGTTCCTGTAATAGTAGAAAGAGGTTCAGATCCAGAACGACTTTTTCAAGTTATTCGAAATCTAGCGTTAATAGTAGAAAATCAAGAGTGTGGAGAAAAATTAGTAAGTTTTATTTCCAGCTATGAAAACTTGATCAAAGAACGGTTGGCAGGTTTATCTGATGAAGAAAAAGTTCGTGTATATTGGGAATGGAACAAGCCATATAAAACTGGAAGCGCAGGAGCAAGTTGTACTCCACGTATTATCTTTACAGGTGGAAAAAATATTTGTCATGATGCAGAAGGAAAGTATCCTGTGGTATCCAGTGAATATATTTGGGAACGGAATCCTGAAGTTATAGTTAAAATGGCAAGTCGTGGTGATTCTTTAGAAATAATGAAACAAACCTTTGAAGAGATCATGACTAGACAGGGACTTAAAGAAACTGATGCTGTTAAGAATAATAATGTTCATGTGATCAGTTGGGAGATCCATAATGGCTTACGTTCTGTAATTGGAAGTTTATATTATGCAAAATGGCTGCACCCTGAGAAATTTGAAGATATTGATCCAGAACAAATTCACAAAAAACTCTTAAAGGATTTTTATGGATTTGAATCGAGCAATCCAGTAGTTTACTAGAGTGTAGAGATGAATGAAAAATAAAGTATTTAAGGTCGCAATGCAAATTTTAAGCATGCGACCTTATTTTTAGGAGGTGAACCATATGGAATGTGTAGATAGGCAGGGAGTTTATCTTAAGAGCCTTTCAAAAAGATATACTTTTCTAGCTATATTATTGATTTTATTGCTGTTAAGTATGTTATATTTCATTACTTTAGGGCCAGCTAACATTTCAATTGCTGAGGTTTACGGTGTTTTGTTAAAGAAAATAGGATTATCAAACAAAGAGTATTCTGGTTTTATAGAAGGGGTAATTTTACAACTAAGAATGCCAAGAGTTCTTTTAGCGGTTATCACAGGACTAGCATTGGGAAGCAGTGGAGTTGTAATGCAATCTCTTCTGAATAATCCATTAGCAAGTCCTTATACATTAGGAGTCTCTTCAGGTTCAGCCTTTGGAGCAGGATTGAGTATTGTTTTGGGTGGAGTAATCTTTGGAGGTAAATTTGCGAAGTATGGTTCCTGGACAATTATTTTTGGAGCATTTTTAATGGGATTACTTACTATTTTGTTGATAAATGCAATTGCTTCGATGAAAGGTGGCAGTGCATCTGTGTTAATTTTATCAGGTGTTGCTTTAAGTTATCTTTTTTCAGCAGGAGTTTCATTATTAAAGTATCTGACTGATCATGAACAACTTCGTGAGCTTACGGTTTGGCTTATGGGAGGTTTATATCGTGCAGAATGGATTGATATTATAATTCTGACTCCCATTGTGCTTTTGGGAGTACTAGTTCTTTATAAATTTGCTTGGGATATAAACACACTTAATGCCGGAGAAGAAGTAGCGAAAAATTTAGGAATCAATGTAGAAAAGCTTCGGCGAAATGGTTGTGTGATTACAGCGTTTTTAACAAGTTCAGTGATCGCTTTTACTGGAATTATTGGTTTTATTGGACTCATAGCGCCACATATTTGTAGAATGGTTATCGGAAATGATAACCGATTTTTGATAATAAGCTCTGGTTTATTAGGTGCTATTATTTTGTTAGCTGCTGATACAGTAGCTAGAATTATCATTAATCCTGCAGAATTACCAGTGGGCATAATTACTTCTATATGTGGGGTACCTTTCTTTCTTTACCTGGTGATTAAAAAACGAAGGAGTTATTGGAAATGAGTTTAAAAGCGAAAAATCTGAGTTTTTCATATGAGCAAAATAAGATATTTGAGAAGGTCAATTTACATATTCGAAAAGGACAGATTTCATGTTTTGTTGGCCCTAATGGAGCAGGCAAATCCACTTTGATTAAATGTCTTAACAAAATCTTTTTACCAGAAGAAGGAGTTGTGTTTATAGACGGAAAGGAAATATCATCTTTAAAACCGCGAGATTTAGCAAAAGTCATGGGTTATGTACCTCAAAATGAAAAAGATACATTTTCTATTTCAGTCTTTGAAGCCGTATTACTTGGCAGGAGACCATATATTCAATGGCGTGTTCGCAAAGAAGATATTAAGATTGTAGAATCTATTTTAGCGAAATTAAAAATTACCCATTTGGCAGAAAGAGAGATTCAGACTTTAAGTGGTGGTGAACGTCAAAAAGTTGCCATAGCACGAGCTTTGGCACAAAAACCTTCGATCCTTTTATTAGATGAGCCAACTTCCAATCTTGATATGAATCATCAGCTAGAAATTATGGAGCTATTATCTAACTTGGCTCATGATAATTCCGTTACTATTATTATGGTTATTCACGATTTAAATCTGGCTGCAAGATATTCAGATGAAGTATTTTTGTTTGGAAAAAAAGGAATACATGTTTGTGGTTCACCATTTGAAGTATTTACAATAGATAATTTAAAGGAAGTCTATGGTGTTGAGGTTGAAATTATCCAAACATCACAGGGTGCATATATTGTGCCTCTGAAGTCCGTTTAGATTTGATACCCTTGAGATGTGTGGTTTAAGCCTAACATTTCAGGGTATATTTTTTTACCCAAAATTCAAAATACTTCAAAATGATATTGACAATCATTTTCAATAAGATTATAATATAAGTATGTTCTTCAATAAAATGAATTGAAGATTAGTAAGGGGGATTGCTGATGAATTCATATCTTATTTCAAACATTAATTTTCATGAATTTGTAGAGAGTCTTGTTAAGGCATTAGAGACTAAGGATTATTATACATATGGTCATTCTGAAAGAGTAGCATTATTGGCTGAACGACTAGCTTATGAAATGAATTTAGAGCAGAAACAGATTGAGTTAACACATATTGCTGCTCATTTGCATGATCTAGGTAAAATTGGAATTCCAGATTCCATTTTAAATAAACCTGGAAGATTGACAGAGGAAGAATTTAAGATAATGCAAGAGCATTCGGTTAAAGGATTTGAGATATTAAGCAAAGTTCAAAGCTTACATCATATAGCTAATATAGTTAAACATCATCATGAAAGATATGATGGCAAAGGTTATCCTGATGGTTTGAAGGGAAAAGAGATTCCGCTTATGTCCAGAATTATTGCTGTAGCAGATTCTTTTGATGCTATGACGAGCACCAGACCATATCGTAGGAAATTAGAAATAGATGAAGCAGTTTTAGAGTTGGAAGAACATGCAAAGGATCAGTTTGATCCTGCAGTTATAAAGGTTATGATAAATATTTATCAAAATGATAGAGCTTTTATTGAGGAGTTAGTGAAGCCTGAGGTAGATGGACATGATTATTTGGAAGTTGAGCATGAGCAATTGTATCATTCTCGGAGGTTATAAGGATGTTGTTGCAAAAAAATAGTTAATCTATGGGTCACTTTTACCAATTTTTATGAATAAATACTGAGATTTTGGGGAATTTAATATAAGAGTCTTGTTGATATGAGTTGTTGATAATGTTATAATAGAATAGAATAGATTAAAAATATTAGTGACGAACAAGGCAAAAAAAAATTTTATAAGATAGGGATATATTGTGGAAAAAGAGAAAATTGAAAAAAAAGATTATTTAAGACCCGAGGATCTAGAAATGGATGTTGTTAAATTTATTAGGCAAATAGGTAGTGGCTAGAATGTAGGAAAAGTAAAAAAATTATTATTCATTAAAACTAGAAAATTTTATTTTTAAAATTAACTAATTTAAAAGTAGGGGAGAATACAATGAATATTTCATATATTGGTGAAGGAAAAGTAGTATTATTAGCAGGTGGAGGAAAAATATTTACGGATTTGGCTGCTAGATTTGTAAAGTCTGAACGTTCTTTGGACGAAATTATTGCATCTCCTTATTCAAAAGAGTTAGTCAAAAAGATTCTTAATAGCGGGCATAAAGCTGCGGTGGAATTTGATTTTTTTATTTTTGGCATAGAAGGATATTCAAGAGTAACAGAGGTACAATTAGTTCGAAAAAGATTGGCATCTTATATGATAAAAACAGGGAGAGCTAATAAAAATGGTAAAAGGTCGTATGATCTAGTAATCCCAGAATCAATAAAAAATATACATTGTGATTATAAAATAGCTGTCGATAATATTTTTTTAAGGGATGGAACTTCATTAAGTGACTATTTACCACAAGATGTAGATGTTGTTATTAAATCTTTTGATACAAAAGAAATACTGAATTTGCTGGAATTATGGTATGATACCGGAGTGCATTTAGATATTTCAGAGGAAGATTTAAGATATTTAAAACCTCAAGCTACGGAATTTAAAGCACTCATTGGGATGAATGCTCATAGTTTAATTGATTGGTTTAGCATTCGATGCTGTAAAAACGCACAAGCAGAGATTCGCGATTTAGCTAATAAAATGCTAATTTTATGTAAACAAGTTGCTCCTGACTTATTTGAAGAAGCAGGACCTAATTGTAAAATATTGGGCTATTGCCCTGAAAATGAATTTCAGCATAAGGATTGCAGAAATAAAGTAATTACAAAAAAACAAGCTTTGGAAGTCATTAGCAAAGCAAATTGGAAAACTCAATTGGGAAATAAATAGTAATAACTTTGCCATTCTTCTTTTTTGGATAAAATGTATCTTTAAAAAAGTAGGAATGGCAATCTTAATATTAAAATTACAATTTTAATTATGCTAGGGTACTTTGGAGAAAAAAATCTCCTTTTTTTAGGTTTATGAGGAGTGATTAAAGATATATAAGGGTAATTCTGAATATTTATATATTCTTAGTTTCCGTTCTCAAAATAGATTTGCACTTGAATATGACCTAGTCTTTGATAGGCTACCTTAGTCCTAATAGTTAATTACACAAGCTGACATAGTTTTTCAAATGGTGTCAGCTTAGTTTTAAACTAAATAAACTTATAATTGTAAAATGAATGGTTATATGCTAATATATCTTGAAATCCACACTAAACAGCGAAGAGGCAATAAAGAGATGGCTTCCAAAGATTATAGAATTGAATTTGAAATGCAAACCACAATTGATAATGTTACATATCATATATGGCTATCAATTCATTTGGGTAAGGGATGATGGAAAAGGTGCAAGGATTGTTGGAGAATGGCTTAAAGTAAAAATAGATGGTAAGAATCAAAAATATAATCAATATATTAAAAGGACAGAAGATAGTTCATTTTATAAAACATCGGAAACGGGAAGATGCATCAATAAAATTGTGATTGAACCAAACGGATTAATTATAAATAAATTAAAAGCGTTTGATTCATTATTTTACCATGAAATTGTAAATAAAATTAATAATTTAAGTGTTCATATTGAAAGTCATCTTGATGCAAGTACACCGTACGTGCCTGTCCTTTTTAATCGTACAGATAAGGAAATTTTAGAGATTGAAAATAGTGCAAATATTCCAAGAGCACTATATCATCTTAAAAAACAATTTCCTGACAAGTATGAACTGCTAATAGATTCTTTTATGCAACTCTTTCCACAAGTTACTGATATTGCTGTAGAAGAATTAACACTTGAGCATGGTGCTGGAACAAATATTCCTCAAGATTTACCTTATAAAGTGACAAATCAGTTTTATGTTCTTTATATTACTGATAAAAATTTAAATCAACCTATAAATTTTGAAAGTATGTCTGATGGAGCTAAAAGAGTATTTTTGCTTTTAGTGTGTATATTTTTGGCAGATATAAATGGATTATCACTCATAGCGATTGAAGAACCTGAAAACTCAATTCATCCTAGTTTGTTACAAAGTTACTTACGTGTTATATCTCAATTGCTTGGGGATTGTAAAGTTATTATCACAAGTCATTCACCATATATCCTTCAATATCTTGAGCCAACCACTATTTATATAGGATTACCAGGTTCAAAAGGGATTGCTAAGTTTTCTAAAGTACGTAAATCTATGCAGAAAACGTTATTCAATGATGCAAGTAGTGTCAATATGTCTGTAGGTGATTATATTTTTGAACTGTTAAGTGGTTCCGAGAATGAGATTGAAGAGTTAAGCAGATTTCTGGAGGATGAAGTGGTAAGGTCTTGACTTTTGGTAAAATATATTTAGAACGTTGACAAGATAATTTTTTTTTGAAACTTTAGGTAAGAAGTTTATAAGTGTTAGTAATGTAAATCTAATTGAGATAAAAAAACAATAGTAGATTTTGGCGAAAAGAAGGTTTTAACTCCATGTAATCAAGGTTTTTCACAAGCACAGAGAAAATAGATAATTATAGTTTGGTCTAATCAAAATTGGCAATTAGAACTTAGTTCAGATGAAAATGGTAAATTAGTCCCTGAAAGTGAAGAAAAATTTAAACAGTGGATTAAGGTTGGTGGTAAATATCCTGAATGGGCTCTTTGGAATTCAAATAGTGATATTTTGTTAGAAAATGCATGAACACAAAGAGCATTCAGCTCAAATGGAAAGACAAATTGCTGAGTTATTTCAAAAGGCTGGATTTAATGCAATTCCTAGCTATGAGTATTCTTTTAAAATAGGTGATGAGATTAAGGATGGAGAGATTGATGTTTTAGCTTATAAAGATCAGACTTTATTTGTTATTCAGTTAAAAACTACTCATGCCCGTGCAAATGTAAGAGATATTTTTAATCATGTAGAATATGCTCTAAAGAAAGCAGGAGATCAGTTGAGTCGAGATACTATCTATTTAGATGCTGAAGAACATTTTGAGGAATATAAAGAACTACTTAATATAGATTGTACATTTGAAGAGTTAGAAGTTTACCCTTTAGCCGTTTCTACTTCTTTTGAGGGAAATTATACATTGATAGATGATCGTTTTAGAAAGATCAGTTTATTTGAGTTAGGTCTTATTTTGATGAATGGAAAAGGGGCTTTCTTTAGCTTAAAAGATTTTATGTCTATGGAAGATTGTTTTAAATTACTCAATATGACTTTAGGAGGTAATATTGAAGTCGGACAGGAGTTTTTTAACAAGTCACTAGAAGATAATGAAGAACAAGTTGTAGCAGCTATGGAAGGATATAATTTATGGTCAAATGGGAAGGAGTGTACTTCTCAAGATTTAATTGATGCTATAGAGAAAAACAAAGTATGGGATCAGCTTGAAGAGTGAGAAATTGAAATTTGGAATGGAGAGTTAAAAGTGAATAATTTATCACTTAGTTTTATTGAAGGAAGTATGAAAGCTTTGTAACTCTTGTTCATAGATGTAATTATAAAAATTTATTGAGGAGTGAAAAGATGGCAAGAAAAGTTTCAAATATTTGTTGCCTGATTTATCTCTGTGTAACTTGTTGGACAACAAAGATAATCCTGAGAGTCGGATGGTTTTCTCTATCTATCCAACCATGATGAATGCGATTGACGATACTAAGCGAACTAACGGAAGTAGGTTATTTACACCAGCTCATTTTGACCTGATTTGGACAAGAATACATACGAAATATTTGATCTTGAAAACAATGTGCCAACCTTTGCATATGAACTGTACGAAGCAGTGGAAGAGAAGTGCCTTGTACTCTACAATACAGTTGAGGTAAAACAAAAGTTTCTTGAAGAAGGCGTTCATTATGATCAATTGAGTGATGAAGATAAAGCAAAGTATGAGGAAACCTTGGAAGACTTACTTTGGAACAAATTAGGTAGCAAAGATGACTATATTTGAGAGACATCCATTTAATCGGTATGGCAGCATTGTGAGATTATTTGAGAATAAAAAAGAGATTGCTCGTAGATTGATTAATAAAGTTAAAGAAATAAATAGTAATGCCCTTGATTTACAAGGAGCTTAGGATTTAGTATTTGAAAATCACGAGATTTTGTGGTAGTGAATAAAGTGTGTTGTGTTTTCTTTAAAGGCAAAAACTTTAAGTATAACCAAAGAAAAGGAAATTCCATCAGGAATTTTCTTTTTCATTTTAATCATTGAGATATTAAGATCAACATCATAATCTCTCTAACTAAAAAATTTACACTTCATCATATCGTAATTGTTGTCTATCTATGGTATAATATAGACGGAAAAAGACAAACTCAATTAAACTGTAGAAATTTGAAGGAGGAACAAGAATGAAAAAAACAATAGTATTAGCAATCTTTTTTGCATTAATGCTAGGAAGCACAGCATTAGCAGTAGAAGCGGACATCTTAGATTTTTATGAGGCAAATACAGTGTATCATTATGATTTAGATGGTGATGGCAACCTAGATACAATAAAGTTTCAGTGCAACAAAATAGATACCTCTATACTTCATATTAATGATAATGTTTTTTATTATCATCATATCAGACCAGAGATATTCATTCCTGGCTTTAAAATTGTAGATATAGATACATCTGATACATATAAAGAAATAGTTATCGGTTATACGGTTCTAACTCATAAACATAAAAATGATAATAGAATTACTTTTTATCGGTATACTGGAGAAGAAGGTAATGCTATTGATGGGATTACTGGAGATATTCATTCTATTGGAGACAAAGTTACAATTAATGGTGATGGTGTTATAGTAACAACTGTAAACGCGAGTTATGTTAAAAATGCTAGCTATCTTATTTCTTATAATGTTTATCAAAATAGACATATGAATCAAATTTCAAGAAATGATATTTATTATTATCAAAACTCTATGAAGGCATCCACTCAAAGAGATTTGCAGTTTCACAATGCCATAGATTCTAAAGAATATGTAGTCTTTCAAAGTGGTCAGGAATTGACTATTTTGGGACAATTATATAGCTGGATTTGGGTACAAGTTGGAGAGAATACTTATTGGTTAAAGGGGAATGAACTTGAGGGCGCTTTCTTATACCATGAAAATACAGATACTCATTCTTCAAATGATAAGTCTGAATTTCTTAACTTTATAGGAAAATCACCGGATGATGTTATTAGAGAATTTGGAAACCCTGATTCTAAGGAAGACAATGGTGGCAATTTGGTTTTATTCTATGAGGACTATGGTGTGATATTTATTAAACAGGCAAATGCTGCGAATCCTGATGTTATTAATGGTATATCCATTACAGAAGGTGCTTTGTTGGATATAGTAATAGGAGAAACTTTTGCCATACCAGAAGATTTTTCAGTAAAAGTGGATGGGCAAATCGCTGAACTAAAGGGATATATATCTGGATATGAAGTGGTTTGTTATGTTATTGATTCTATTATGTATAATGTAACGGTTTTTAATCATGAATTTACTGAATCCGGGCCAACTAGAACAAGCCTAACAGATGATCAGATTACCACAATAGCAACGGATCTCATTAGATGTTTTGGTCTGTTTAGTGAGCAAAATCTAATTTTAGACAGTAATGCAGCAGAGGTTTTTGCAGAATACCTAATTACTTATAATAATACTCAACATATTATTGATAATTACATTCCTTTCATGGATAATCTTATTCCATATGAGTTGACTGTAATTAATGATGGAAAAATAGATGCAAGATACGTAGAGGCACTTGGGGAAGCAGTTTTTGGAATTGATATTAATTCTTCTCGAAAAGAATATCAGATTCATTTAGCTGATCCTGGCATGGTAGGTATAGTTCTCAAAAATTTAAATAAAGTAAATGGTCAATATCGGACTACATTTGACTTGTATGATGAAATAGGACAGTTATTTTTGACGTTGGAAATGGATTTAAGACTAACTAATGAAGGTTATACAAGAGTAGAATATGTTTCAACAAAAAGAGTTAATATAGGGTCAAACTCAGGAGATGTTTCTGGTTTATTGAATTCTTATGATGAAATTTACTCCCAATCAGATCTTATGGGTTGTATAGATTATTTTGATTCAAAATATAATCTTTTCACTAGAGAAGAAAGAACTAACTTTGCTGAAAAAATATCTCTAGAAATTATCAAAAGAGGCTATGAATATGGAATTATTCCATATGCTATAAGACCTGCAAGCATACCTGCACCACTTACAATAGATTATGTTAATTCTCTTTATCGAGATATCTATGACGGAACGACAAATACTTTAAGCTTAGGATTACTTGAAGATCAGGTAAAAGAGGCAATTACGAAAGTAAATCGAGATGAAGTATTTATGGTTGTAAAATCATATTTTGTTATGGAAGATGTGTTTGAAGATTCAGGATTTGCAGTTGCAATACATCCTGATGTTTATAAAAAGATTGAAAGAGCACTTGACATAACGTTTGTAAGGGTTTCTGACTACTTACCAATTACTTATAGTACTGAACTTGGAGAACGAGTAGAGGGTATTGATCTTATAGCAAGACCACGAGAAGTTGTCACTGTATCGGATACCAGTTGGAGTTCAAATGAAACATATCCAGAAGTTTTGGTTGAGAGTGTTGATAAACTTAAGTTGTTAGAAGGTGCTTGGAAAACAAATGTTTATGTACCAGTGAAGATAGAAGATGAATCTCAAAATACAACCAATAACGGTTTAAGTAAATATACAGCTGAAAATATTAATGGAACACAGGTTAATTATGCAGAGTATTCAGCAGTTATAGTTCCTATGTATAATGGAATTAACAACAATAAACTAACCCCTTATACTACTAATGTAGGGGCAAACCAATTTACAGATGTTACTTTCGCAGTATTTGGCAGCATAGGCAGTCTTAAAATTTTCCATACTAATCATGGTATGAACGAAGAATATACAATAACACGTGTTGGTGATATAGAAAATTCATTAGTAACCATTAAAACTCAATTCCCAACGGATTTTGCTAATATAATTGTTCGCGGTTTTGTAAAAAATGCTAATGGTGAATATGAATCTATTGAATTTTCAATGGATGATATGCGAGATTTAACTGAGTATAAACCTATTATGATTAAATAGTAATCTTTATATAGGACTTCTAGTTATTTATTAACTAGAAGTCCTATTTGGATTTGATATTTAGAAGATAAGTATTACCCGATAAGGTTGCCTTAGTGAATTGGTTGTTAATCTGAATTATTAAAAGCCGCCGATATTCCTCTAAGGAATCATCGGCTTTTCTTTTGCCTACTATTGACAAAAAGAAATAACTAAACAGAAGATCATTGACGTAGCCTTGAAATTATTTAATACATATGGTATTGATGCGACTACTATGGAACAGATAGCTAAAGAAGTAGATATTGCCAAGGGAACTTTATACAATTATTTCCCGGTCAAAGAAGCAATCATTAGTGCATATATTCAACAGTCTTTCAAAGAAAATGATTCAGAAAGAATCTTGCAGTTCCAGAAGATGCCTAATAGCAGAGCACGCATGATTCTAATTTTTAGTATTTTACTTGAAGGAGTGGAAAGGCAAAAAGAACTCTTCGAAAAATATCTTGTGTATCAGATGCAGCGTATGGTTTCTTTTCAGAAGGACGAAAGTGAGAAAAGTGGATTGTCTTTGCTAGGAAGTAAAATAATCGAGCTCGGACAAAAAAGTGCCGAAATCAGGACAGATTTGTCACTCATTATACTGACAGACCTATTTGAGTTTTCTTTTATTGAAGTAGTGAAACAGTTTTACATGGAACCAGAAAAATTCATAGCTAGTGAAGCTATTGAGAGTTGTGTGGATCTTTTTATTAATGGCGTCAATCCAAAGAAATTATAGGAGGTTAAAGAAAATGCCAAGTTTGTTAAAGGTACTGGTGTAAGTACATTATTGTTTGAGTATCGTTTAGCCCCTGAACATCCTTATCCTGCTGCTCTAGAGGATTCAGTGGCAGCTTATCGAAGGTATTGCACCTTTAGATATCATGATTGTTGGAGAATCTGCTGGTGGAGGTTTGTGTTTAGCTACTTTACTTGCTCTTAGGGATCAAGAGATTCCTCTTCCTGTAGCAGCAGTGGCAATCTCTCCTTGGACCGATCTTAAGTGTACTGGGGAGTCTTATAAAACTAAGGCTAAGGTCTGTTTATCCCCTGAAGGGTTGGAAGCAATGGATGAAATTTGTGCTTTTATAAAAACACATCTCAATAAGTAAATTGTAATGATAAACCGGCAGACTAACCTGTCGGTTTAAACAAATTAGCAAAAATGTATGCGTTAGGGGGATAAATAGGATGAAAGAAAAGCCCTATTAAGAGAGCTTTTTCAAACAGAGAATGAATGTTATGTAGATTTTAATAGAAAGATCAAAGACATTGAGTATTACTCAATGTCTTTTGCTTATTGATATGGGTTATTGTAAGCATTCTAATAAATATTTTCATATTCTAATGTTTTCTCGGCTTCTTGAACTAGTTCTTGAATGAGTTTTTTTACAGATACGATCTTCTTCAATTTGTATGCATTTGTCCCAACAAAAATTAACCCATTTTCTATATCTCCTTTCACTGATTTAATTAAGGCATCTGAGATACAAAAAGGTGTATTAGCTGGATTGCAAGTTTTCAGGCAATTATAGCAATAATCGATTTTACTATCTTTGTTTTCTAATGATTTTAAAAATTGATTTCGAATTGCTCTCCCTGGCATTCCAACTGGACTTTTAATAAGTTGAATATCTGCTTCTTTTGAAGAGATATATGCTTTTTTAAAGTTAAGATCAGCATCACATTCATGAGTTGTCACAAATCTTGTTGACATTTGTACACCTGATGCTCCGATTTTGAGATATTTTGCAATATCATTTCCATCGTAAATGCCTCCTGCAGCGATGATGGGAATTTTTTTTTGATGAATTTCTTCATAAGGCTTTATTATCTGCAATACTTCCTTGACAATTTTAGCTAGATTAGGGAATGAATTTGACTGTAATTCTTCTAATGAAAAACCCAAATGCCCGCCTGCTTTTGGACCTTCAACTATGATAGCATCTGGTAAATAACTATATTTTCGATCCCATAATTTTGTGATTACTGATGCTGCTTTAGCAGAAGAGACAATAGGGATAATTTTGGTTTTGGAACCTTTAACTAGTTTAGGTAAATTTTTTGGAACTCCTGCACCTGATATAATTAAATCAATCTTCTCTTTAATCGCTGCCATAACCATATCGTTAAAATTATTTATTGCAACTAAAAAATTAACGCCTATTACCCCTTTAGGACTCAATGCTCTGGTTTTTCTTATTTCTTTGATCAGACCCCTGATATTAGCAGAATCATTATTGGTTTTAAAATCATCTTCTTCAAATCCAATTTGAACCCCTGAAATGACACCTATACATCCTTCGTTGGCCACTGCAGATGCTAATCTTGAACGAGATACCCCAATTCCCATACCACCTTGAATAATCGGAATTTTAACGATTAATTCGCCTATTTTTAAAGGGGATAATTTCATTGTATCGACTCCTTTTTGTGGGTTAATCATTAATACTAGTATATACATTTTAAAGCGTTTGCATACCAAAAGGTGGTAATAAATAGTTAATTTTAATTTCACGAATTTTATATAGGTATTATTTTGTCGAGTAAAGCATTTAATACATTTATTCTTGTGAACAATGACCAAATTCAGAGCAAGGATACAAATATTCTGAAAATTCTAAAGGTTTTAATTAATCATATTAATTAGTAAATTAATTTTTTTAATATTTTCTTTAAAAAAAGTGTTGACAATATATCGACTCTGGAATATAATAATGCCATAGAATAAAGAAAATAAAGGAATTCAAACGACAATATAACATTTTATCGTACTAAAGTATCAGGCAATTTTCTTTTATAACCTCGGGAGGTGAGTTTGATGACATTTATTGAGCATGATGTGGTTAAGATGATTGTGAAGGAAAAAATAGTGAAGGCCGAGGAATTGAGAAGAGCTTTTAAATTTAAAAAGTAATGACCAGAGTAGAATGAAAAGAGAAGTGGGTCGACATCTAAGGAACAAGGAGGAGATAGTATGATGTTAGATCTACAGATGAAAATAAATCGGGAGTATTCTAAAAATGAAAAACTTCAACAACGTTGGGAAAGTAATATTCTAAATTTGATAAAGGAGTGAATAATATGTTTGAATTATATATTGAAACTAAAGCATATATGAAAGACAGAGAACGTATAGCAAAGAAATATAGAAAGGTACAGTAAGTTACTAAAAATAGTATTACTGCAAAATTTCTGAAAAGAGCCAGTTTGATCTATTCAAACTGGCTCTTTTGATGTTAAATAAATTTACTGAATGATTAGCCCACAAAAAGTATGTGTGTCTTGTGCGACTACTTTTTGTGGGCTAATCATTCAGTATAACTTGACATGCTAAAAGAATAATGATAAAATTTTTACGCATCAGATAAAATTATTTTATAATGCCAATAAAAAAAAATAATATCAAAAGGGGATGTGACTATGAAAAAAAGTATTATTATGGCAATATTTATGGTTTTGGTACTTAGTTTACTTGTTCTTATAAGCTTACAAAATGAAAAGGTGCAAGCTACTCAGGAGAAAACAGAAGAAATTATTTCAATAACAGAATTGGCAGAACAATTGGGGAATTCAGATTTAGTTATCGTAGATGTGCGCAGAGAAGAAGCCTATAATGGTTGGAAACTTGATGGAGAAGTAAGAGGAGGACATATTCGTGGTGCAGTTGATTTTCCACTTTCATGGAATGTAGATGACAAAGGAAATAAGATAAATGAAAAAGAATTAAAAGTTAATCTAGAATCAAAAGGTATAACCCAAGATAAAACGATTGTAGTTTATGATAACAAAGGGGATAAAAGCCCTGTTATGTTGCAAATATTAAAAGAATTAGGCTATGCTAATGTATTTTTATACAAAGAAGGTATTACAAAATGGGCAGCGAATGTTGACTTACCAATGGAACGTTTAGCAAACTATGAAAAATTAGTTTATCCAGCATGGATCAATGAATTGGTCCATGGAGGAACTCCTAAAACTTATCCAAAGATTGGGGAACTATTTCAAATAAAACTGTTGCTTTCTATTGTGGAACTGGTTGGAGAGCAAGCGAAGCATTTTTTGATGCTTATTTAATGGGATGGAAGAATATTTCTTCAGTACGTTTATTGTAAGTTTAATAGTTTTGGTTATGATTAGTTCATTCAATAAAACTGCTTGGATTGCATTTCCTTGGATAATGTTGTGTATGTTGATAGTTGTTTCTAGTCAATATATTAGAATGATCTATTATGTTGTTGAACTTTATTTCTTGCAGGAATACTAATTTAATTGAAGAAATATAATATATATAACTGCAACGAAATGGAGGAAGCAAGGATGAGGCGTTTTTTTGTATCATTTATTTTTATAACGTTAACGATAGTTTTTATTTCTGGCTTTTATGTCTGGTTATCTAACAAAAATCAAGTCCCAGTATTAACTTATGTACCTGATCCAGAGTGGTCTGAAGAACATGTAATAAGTCCGTATATAACATCACATAAGTTTGATAGTTTGGTAGACGAAAAAGGAAATCTACATACTATTAGGGTTGAGCATGATCCTAAGACTGGGACTGCATACTTATTGCATAGTGTAACAGATTATGCAGGTAAAATAATTAGTGAACCTAAGACTATCATCAGTTACAAATGGATACCAGCAATTAGTTTAACTATCAACGATAACAAGTTACATATTTTCTGTATTGGTCAAGGAGATTTAAATACAAAGGAATTGGTTTATATAAATCTGGATTTAACAGGTGAAATACTTGATCAGAATATAGTGTTAACTGGTGAATTTAATAGTGTAGAAGATTTAATTACTGTTCAATCAAAAGATGGAGAGTTTATGTTAGTATGGATAGATATGATTAATAATAAGTATCAGCTTAAAACTCTTGTAGTAAATTTAGTGGGTAAAGCAGTGGAACAGCCAGTACAAGTCACTTCATCTAACTATAATTCGCGGAGACCTAATTTGATATTAGATGAAAAAGGAAGATATCATTTAACCTGGAGAGAAGAAAAGCCTAATTCTTATACTTTTAGTTATCAGTTACTAACAAATGGTGGAGAACCAGTGTCATCACCTAGGGTTATTGATGAAATCGATCTGGGTGCCGTTTCAATGGCAACAAAAGGAGATAGTTTATATTTAGTTTGGAGCAAAATAATGCCACTCGCGACTGCACCTGACCGTACATCGATTCTTGAGTATGCATTTCCTAATTATGAACTTTTTGGAGCAGTTTTAGATTTGGAAAATCCTTTAGAACCAATTCATATTCAACGGTTAACTGAAAAGAATGGCCCGTCTTCCGATCAGACTATAGTAGTTGATTCAAAAGGTCAACTTAATTTGGTATATGTAGATGGCTATCATAATAAGCTTGCTTTGACTCATCAAATTTATATTGATGATTTTAACAATTTAACAAAAGCGACAAGACGTCTCTATCCTGATCAAATCACGGGATCGAAAACAAAACTTATCAAAGATCCCAACAAAGGACTTCATCTAGTCTGGTTAGAATCAGATACATATGGTGGTAATATTTATTATGCAAATACTGTTCAACCGAAAAAAGTATCTATATTACAGGTTATAGGTATTAATGCAACAAGTTTTAGCTCAAGTTTTATTATGAGTATGTTTTATATTTTTTCAATGCCTATATTTTCTATTCTCTTCTTCTTACAAATGGTATCAATTATTTTGCTCACACTGGGTATTATGGGAATAACAAAAATTTCTCATAAAACAAAATTAGGATATTTTTTAACCAATCCATATGTCGCAATATCTCTTATCTGTTTAATTCATTGTAGTATCTATCTAGTTATTGGAAAAATGATCTGGATTCTCTGGCCAGTAGTATCAGCACCAAATCAATTGTGGTTTATTTTTATCTTGGCTTCAATTGCAATTTTTGCTTTCATTAAGATAAATGAATTAAGAAAGATAACTTTCACAGAAACCGCAACTGTCGCATTCATTTGGATATATTGGTTAAATATGATTAATTTGTTCTTTAATATTCCCTTTATAAACTTTTAAGTTACTTCTGGCACTTGTCATAAAACGGCAATTATTATAATATAGTTAATATTGATGATGTTAAGTAATAGCAAAAACGGATATAAATTTCCTCTGACCCATTTTTTTTAAAAAGAAAGGAGGATTTTTCATAAAATTGTCGAACATATACTTGTGTTAGAAGAAAGAATTGGGATGTCAGAAAAGAATTTTAGTGTAATAAACTTAAATTATTCTTTTTACTATAATATAATAATGGTATAATAATGTAATTAGGATAAGTTGCCTGAATTTTATGATTTTTTTTTAGAAAACAGATAAATTCGTAAAAATCTTTAACTTTCATAGAGGAGAACTGCAATTTGTGGAGAAATGTACATAAAGATATAAGTATATTTTTCTCAAATCATTCCAGTAGACAGACCTTCATCGCAGAAATTATTTTTATACTATATTATGGAGGTGGTAAAATAGGCAAGTAATGTTAAGGGTTTTTCTTTCGAGGACCAAATATATATTAAAGGGAGGAAACGAAAAACATGAAACGTAGTTTGACTATTTTTATGATTTTTGTTTTATTGTTAACTTCATTGTCGGTAATTGCTTTAGCTAAAAAAGGACCTATTGTTGATAAAATTTATTTTGATGTAAGAATGAAAGAAGAAATTGGTATCCAAGATACCGCTGCAGGTAACACAGATGTATTCTTCTATGGTTTAGACGGTCCTCAAATTATGGGACTTGACCAAGCAACATTGGATAAATTAGAACTTTATACTATTCCTTCAGGTTCTTGGAGTCTTATGCTTAACCCTATTCCTAACAAAGCTCCTTATACTTGGACAGTAGAAGATAAAGAATATTTTAATCCTTTTGCTATCAAAGAAGTAAGATTTGCTTTGAACTGGCTCATTGACAGACAATATATCGTTGATGAGATTTTAGGCGGAGCTGGTGGCCCTATGTTCACTATGGCTACTCCAGGCCAACCAGGTACTTATAAGTATAATTTGGTTGCTTCCCGTATGGGTATGACCGCTGAAGGTGACGAAGAAAAAGCTTTAGCTGATATTGAATCCGCTATGGTAAAAGCTTCTGAACTTCCAGAAAACAAGGGTAAACTCGTTAAGACTGATGGATGGTGGTCATTTAATGGTGAACCAATCTCCCTTCAATTCTTAATCAGAGTTGACGATCCTAACGGAAGAGTTAAAGAAGGGGAATATGTAGCTCAACAGCTCGAAAAAGCTGGTATCAAAGTTGAGAGATTACTTTGGGACCGCGTAAAAGCTATCAAAACTGCTTATTATTCCAACCCTGCTGATTATCTATGGCATATGTACACTGAAGGTTGGGGTGCTGGTGCTACTAGAGCTTTCTGGGAGCATATCGTTTGTCAAATGTACGCTCCATGGTATGGTTACATGGCTGGTGGTGCAGAACCTAGCAACTGGAACTATACAAATGAAAAACTTAACGAACTTACTACAAAAGCTTATTCTGGCGACTTCTTAACAGAAGACGAGTATTGGGAAACAATTCTTGAAGCATTAGAACTCGGTTTGAGTGATGCATGTAGAATTTACGTTGCTTATTCAACTGATTACTATGTTGCTAACAAAGAATCTTTCAATGGTAGAATGGCTTATGGTCTTGGTGATGGTTTAAACAAGTGGTCTATGATCACTGCTAATACAGATGATGGTATTTTAAGAGCAACTCAATATTCCGCAAAAGGCGGTTTGTTTATGGGTGCTTGGGATCCAGTAGGTACTGATGGATTTAGTGATGTGTACGCTAACAATATCGCTGGTGTTCTTTATGATGCTAGTACATTCGAAAGTCCTGTTTCTGCAGTAGCTACTTCCAACAGAGCTATCTGGTCAGATGTTGAAACTAAAGTTGGTAGAGATGCTGATGGTAACGTTGTTGGTTTAATTGATGTAGATCCAAGAGCAGTTAAGTATGATTCTGTTGCAAAAGAATGGGTAGAAGTTGGTGAAGGTTTAACTTCTATGACTACAGGAACTTATGAAATTCGTTTCAGTAACTTCCATCATGGAATCAGCATGAGTTTCGCTGACTATATGTATGCTAACGCATTTACTGAAGAGTGGATGAATGAAGATTTCGAAGGCGATCCATATTTTGATGCAGAATATGAATCTTATGTTAAACCAGGTGAAACTGGTGTAGCAACTGTTTATGATCGTAAGAATCAAAAATTTATTAACTTCTACGATTATAACTTCCCTCCATCTAAAGAAAGAGTTGCAGCTCATGGAGCTCCTAGTTGGACTGTAAGTGCTTCCGGTCATGCTGTAGGTGTAACTTGGGAAATCGTTGAAGCTATGGGTAGAATGGTAGCAGAAGGTAGTGTTTCAGATGAAATTTACAGCTTCTCAGCTAACAAAGAAGGTACTGTTGAAGTTGACGTTTTAAGACCTACCTGTGTTGCTGATATTAAAGCAGAATTGGTTAAGATGAAGGAAGAGGCTCATGTTCCAGCATCTCTAAGAGGAATTGTAAAAATTAGAGAAGCTATCGAAAGATATGACGCAGCTATTGACTTTATTGCAGATTATGGTCATGCATACATCAGTAATGGTCCTTTCTACTTAGCTAAGTTTGATACAGTTGCAAACTATGCTGAAGTTAGAGCATTTAGAGATGCAACTTATCCATTTGATTCTAATCATTGGACAGAAGTATTCAAGACTCCTCGTTTAGTAATTGATGAGTTTGATATTCCTATGATGAGTGAAATTGGTGAGGACATTCAAGTAACAATTAACGTTTCTAGCGTTATCTATCCAGAAGATATTGCATCTGCTGCAACTGAGGGTACTGTGAAAGTTATTCTTATCACTGATAACGACGAGATCGAATTTGTAGCTGAATATGTAAGTCCTGGCGTATTTGAAGCAACTATCCCTAGTGCTAAGACTGCTGAATTAGCAGAAGGTTCTTACACTGTTTTAGCAATTGCTTCTAAAGAGGGTGCAGTTCCTTCTAACGTATCCGCGATGGTAATTATTTACTAATCGTTATATGTTAAATTGTTTATGCCCCCTAGGTGGGGGCATAAACAATTTAAATGCAATTATTGATTGAAATAGAGGTGAAATGTTAATGTACTGGAAATATGCCGCAAGGCGAATTCTTTACATGGTCTTTTCTTTTGTAGTAATTGTATTTCTTTTCTCAACACTTTTTAATACTGTTATGGACAATACAGTAAAAATGCAACTTCGTGAACAGATTCAGGGAGAGTTGCTGAAGAAAGCTGCAGAATTGACTCCTGAGGAGATTGTACAATGGCAAAAAGATCGTTATCAAGCACTTGAAGCAAGATATCACTTAAATGAACCTGTAGTTAGTCGTATTTTCTGGAGAGCGATTAATACTCTTACATTTGATTATGGAAAATCTACAATTATAACCTCTTCAGCTGGAGAGAGAGAGGTTGTAAAAATCATAAAAGAAGTTGTACCGAGAACACTTTTACTTTTTATGACAGCTATTATATTTGATGTAATTGTAGGTATAACTTTAGGTATTAAGAAAGCACAAAAGCCTGGAAAGATCATGGATCAAACTACTTCAATAATGACTATGGTTTTACGTGGTATGCCATCATGGTGGCTAGCGATGCTTTTAATTATGCTATTGGTATATACAATCCCAATATTCCCGTCAGGTGGTTTACATTCTGTTCCACCACCAGAAGGATTTGCATACTATTTAGACATTCTTTATCATTTGGCTCTTCCTGTATTAACATTAATGATTATTGGATTTTGGGGTAGAGCATACTTAACAAGAAATATTGTTTTAGGAACTCTTCAAGAAGACTTTATTATGTCTGCTAGAGCAAGAGGTCTCCCAGAAAGTAAAGTATTATATGGTCATGCTTTGCGTTCTGCTGCACCTCCAATTGTTACTATGTCTTTCATGGCTCTTTTGATGTCAATTGGTGGTAACCTTGTATTTGAGGGAATTTTTAGTTGGCCAGGAATGGGTAATCTATATTGGATTGCAATTACTCAGAATGATATTCCAGTATTAATGGGGAATCTTTCAGTAACAACTATTCTTTATTTAGTTGGGCTTACAATTTTAGATTTGACTTACGGATTCCTGGATCCAAGAATTAAGGTAGGTGGAAAAGCATGACAAAAAATAATCTTGAGATAAAAACAGATAAACAAAAAATAAATAAGCGTGTTAAGAGTACTGGTAAATGGAGAGATTTTAAAAATTCCTGTAAAGATTTTTGGAATGAGTTTAGTACCGTAAAATACGGTATAGTGGGGGTCATTTTTTTTGTTATTTTTATTTCACTTATAATTTTTGAGCCATTTATTGTGCCTTTTAAGGATGCTAGCTCACGTTGGAGAGATATATCTTATTGGGAAGACAATCCAAAGAATGCTGCTCCAGCTTGGACAAACTGGTTTACTTCAAAAAATAAAGCGGTACAAGAAGTTCTGGATAACCCAGATATAAATGTAACAGACAAGTCTAAAATGAAAGTAGTTGATGCTACATTCACTTACAACTATAATTATGATGTTCCACCAATAGATATACTTTTCAGGGCGCAGGGAAGTGGTAGTATTGCTTTAACAATCGGCCTAGAAAGACCTGATGGTGAAGAAATTAGACTTGTCAAAAAATCTATGAAATCGAATGGCGTTAAAGATATTAAACTTTCTTTAGGGAAAGAAGCAATTGCAAAAGCTTTTGATTTCGCAGCAAAATATGATACTCCTGAGAATAAAAGCAAAGTTTCAAAGAATACGATTAAATCTATTGATATTCTCTTTGCTAAAGCTGAAGAGGGAATTTTTAGAGATCAGCAACCTTTAAAAGGAGATTATAAAATCAAAGTTTCTGCAGTTGTAATAGGGAAAGATGCATCATTTGAGAATTCTTCTTTGATAGTGTCAGGAAGGGTATTCGGTATACTTGGTACTGATAATTCTAAAAGGGATTTATGGAGTGGTGTAATTGCAGGAACAAAGTGGGCTATGTTGATTGGTTTATTAACTGCTTCTGTTTCAGTAATTATTGGTGTTTTTTATGGAGTTACTAGTGCATATTTTGGCGGTTGGGTAGATTCTGTAATGATGAGATTTTATGAAATTTTTGCTAGTATTCCTTTGCTTCCAGTATTAATTGTTATGAGTGCAATTTTTAAACCAAGCATTTGGACTATAATATTAATAATGTCTTGCTTCTTCTGGGTTGGTTCTGTTCGAACTGTAAGAAGTATAGGACTTCAAATTAAAGAAGAAACCTATGTGGAAGCAGCTCACGCTCTAGATGCCTCAAATGCTAGAATAATATTTAAGCATATGGTACCTCAATTAGTACCTTACGCATTTGCTTCAATGGCTCTTTCAGTACCTGGAACTATTGTATTTGAGGCTACAATTAGTTTGCTTGGTCTAGGGGATGCTACTATTGTTACATGGGGACAAATCCTACATGATGCTATGGCAGGCGGTGCAGTGTTACAAGGTATCTGGTGGTGGGTTGTACCACCTGGATTGTTCATCGCACTTATGGGTTGTACTTTTGCATTCATTGGATTTGCTATGGATACTATTTTAAATCCAAAACTGAGAACGAGGTAGATGTGATATGACGAATAAAAAATTAGAACTAAAGAATTTAAAACTTCATTATTTAACAAGACAGGGTGCTGTAAAGGCTCTTGATGACGTTTCCTTCGATTTATATGAAGGTGAGACACTTGGCGTTGTTGGTGAATCTGGTTGTGGTAAGACAACTTTGGCAACTGCTTTGTTGAATATGCCATCCCCTCCAGGGCAGATTGTTGGAGGTCAGATTTTCTTAGATGGAAAAAATATTCTGGAATTAAGTGAAAATGAATTTAGGAAAGAGATTCGTTGGGAAAGAATTGCTATGGTTTTCCAGGGTGCTATGAACTGTCTAACACCTGTTTATACGATTGAGAAGCAGATGATGGAAACTATTAAATATCATCGAGATATGGATGAATCCGAATCATTAGAACGGATTAAGAAATATATCAATCTAGTAGGTTTATCTGATGATATTCTCAAAAGATATCCTCATGAGTTATCTGGTGGTATGAAACAGAGAATCGTTATCGCTATGGGACTTTTCTTAGAACCAGATGTAGTTATTTGTGATGAGCCAACAACAGCTCTAGATGTAGTTGTTCAAGCACAAATTATCAATCTTCTTAAAGAATTGAAAGAAAAATTAAAACTTTCATTCATTTTTATCACTCATGACCTAGCTACTGAAGCTGAGGTTTCTGATAGAATTATGGTTATGTACGCTGGAAAAGTTGTAGAAATCGGAACAAATGAACAGATTTATGGTGAGCAGGGTTCAGCACATCCATATACTAAGAGACTTTTGGCGGCTACTCCAAAGTTACATGAAAAAATTGAAAAACTTACATTTATCCCTGGTACTCCTCCAAGCCTACTTACTCCACCTTCGGGTTGTAGATTCCACTTGCGTTGTTCAGAAGTTATGGACAAATGCCGTGTTGAAGAGCCATTATTGCAAGAGATAGAGCCAGGGCACAAAGTAGCTTGTTGGAGGTGTTCTCATGACTCAAAAGCATGATAATATTATTGAAGTAAAAAATCTTAAAAAGTGGTTTCCGATTCGACGTTCTTTAAACCAAATGGTTAAAGGTGAAAGAAAATGGATCAAGGCGGTTGATGGCGTTACTTTTAATATCAGAAGAGGTGAAATTTTTGGATTAATCGGTGAATCAGGATGTGGTAAAACTACTACTGGTAAGATGCTGATGAAATTGCATGATCCTTCTGATGGTAAGATGCTTTTTAATGGTGAAGATGTTACTCACGTTAGTAAGGAGCGTCTTAGACTATATAAAAGAGATGTGCAAATGATATTTCAAGATCCGTACTCTTCTATGAATCCACGTTTTAAAATTAAAGATGTTTTAACTGAACCTTTGGTAATTCATAAAATTAAAGGTAATCAGGTAGAGAGAGAGGAGTTAGCTTCTCAAGCATTGAGTGAGGTAAAACTCACTCCACCGAGTGATTTTTTAGATCGTTTTCCTCATATGCTTAGTGGTGGTCAAAGACAACGTGCGGCTACTGCAAGAACATTGATTCTTTCTCCTAACTTGGTTATTGCTGACGAGCCAGTATCTATGGTTGACTTATCTACTCGTGCTGAACTTCTTCAGATGATGAAAGATGTTCAACAAGAGCATGGCTTGACATATTTATATATTACTCATGACCTTTCAACAGCTCGTTATTTCACTGATAGAATTGCCGTTATGTATTTAGGTAAAATTATTGAGCTGGGTACAGCTGATGAGGTTATTGATAACACATTACATCCTTATACTAAGGCTTTGATTGCAGCTGTATGTGAGCCTATCGCTGGTAAGGTAAACAGAATTAAGAAAGTGCCTATTAAAGGTGAGATACCTTCTGCAGCAAATATTCCTTCAGGTTGCCGTTTCAATCCTCGTTGTTTGTACGCAAAACCTGAGTGTCTTGAAGCTCCAGAACCTGAATTGACTGAAGTAACTGAGGGTCATTTTGTAGCATGTAGTCGTTATAGGGAAGTAATGAAAGAAGAGAAAAAGATACTTGCAGGCTAAAAAAAAGGGAGTTTATCTCTCTTTTTTTTATGAAAAAATATAAAATGTAGAAGTTATAGAAAAATTAATAAAGAACATTATATCCAACATTTTCTTATACTAATGAGATGGGGATTATATAGACGTTGACAAGGTATAAATAAAAGTGTATACTTGGGGTATTATATTATATATCAAAAGGAGATCAATTATGACTTTAAAACCTTTGCTATTAGGTAAATTAGTTGCTGCAGTTCCAATAATTCAGGGTGGAATGGGTATAGGTATTTCCCGTTCTAAGCTAGCTTCTGCAGTAGCAAATGAAGGCGGAATAGGTGTAATATCAGGTGTTCAAATTGGTTTTGATGAACCTGATTATGAAGAAAATGTTGATGAGGCAAATGTAAGAGGCCTAAGAAAAGAAATTAGAAAAGCACGTGAGTTAAGTCCTAAAGGAATTTTAGGGGTTAATCTTTTAGTGGCTATGAATAATTACAAAGAAATGGTAAAGGCAGCAATTGAGGAAAAGGTTAATGTAATTATTTCTGGAGCTGGTTTGCCCAAAAATCTTCCTGATCTAATTAAAGGTTCAAGCATTAAAATTGCACCAATTGTATCTTCAGGAAAGGCAGCCAGATTAATATCAAAATTATGGGATTCAAAGCATGGATATGTTCCTGATGCAGTGATTGTGGAAGGTCCTGAGGCTGGAGGACATTTAGGTTTTACGGTAGACCAACTTAAACGTTTTCCAAAAATCGAATTAACTGATATTGTAAAAGATGTTATAGAAGTTCTCAAGCCATTCCAAGAAAAATATAAAAAAATGATACCTGTAATTGCCGCAGGAGGAATTTTTGATGGAGCAGATATAGCTAAGTTTTTAAAATTAGGTGCATCAGGAGTACAATTAGGTACAAGATTTGTAGTTACTGATGAATGTGATGCAGATATAAAATATAAAGAGGCTTATATAAATTCAAAAAAAGAAGAAATTCAACTAGTAAAAAGCCCTGTAGGATTACCAGGAAGAGCGATTCGTAATGAGTTTGTTAAAAAGTTGGAAGCAGGAAATATAATGGTTAAAAAATGTTATAATTGCTTAAAAACATGCGATCTGGAGAGTGCTCCATACTGTATTAATCAAGCTCTTATTCGCGCTGTAAAAGGAGATATTCAAGGTGGTCTAATATTTGCTGGAAGTAATGCAGGTCGGGTTGACAGAATAATATCTGTTAGAGAGCTTATGCATCAATTAATAAGGGAAACAGAAGAAAGATTGTGTGAATGTTTTTAAAGTTAAAGATTAATCGCCCTCTGGGGCGATTTTTTTTTAATCAGAATTTATCACTTTCATTTATTAAACAAAATATAATAAAGTAATAATATCTAATTTTCCACATTAATATAATATAAGAAGGAGAGTTGATTCGGTATAGGTTTGTGTAAAAAGAAATTTCAGAAAGGGGGCTAAGCGTTGGAAAACAAAAAAATAAATTTTCAAGAGTTGATTCTAAAAGAGCGACAAGAAAATAAAGTGAATGATTTCAAAGGAACATTTCTGGATTATTTGGAGGTAATATATAGAAATCCTAATGAAGCTAAATTGTCTCATGAACGAATCTATGACACGATAGTAAGTCAAGATGTTAATGTAATCAAAACAGAAGAAAATCCTAGACTTCGGAGAATTCATGGTAATGATACTATTAAAAAGTATAATTTTTTTGAAAATTTTTATGGCATAGATAAAACTATTATGAAAATAGTACGTTTTTTTCACTCAGCTGCTATGAAAGGTGAAGAATCACGACAGGTTTTATATTTAGTTGGACCAGTGGGATCAGGTAAATCTTCATTAGTTGAAACTGTGAAAAAAAGATTAGAAGAATTACCACCAATTTACGCTCTGGAAGGTTGTCCAATGCGTGAAGAACCATTACATTTGATTCCAAAAAATGTTAGGCATAAATTTGAAGAGATTTTAGGAATAAAAATTGAAGGAGAGTTATGCCCAGTCTGTCGTTATCGTTTGAAGCATGAATTTAATGATAACTATGAACAGTTTCCAGTTGCCTCTATTGGGTTTTCTATCCTTTCTCGTAAGGGCATCGGAGTCGTTCCACCAGTGGATCCAAATAATCAGGATACATCTGTATTAATTGGATCAGTTGATATTTCTAAACTGGATTTGTTTTCAGAAGATGATCCTAGAGTTTTTTCTTTAAATGGTGCATTTAATGTGGGAAATCGTGGATTGGTGGAATTTATAGAGGTCTTTAAAAATGATGTCGAATACTTACATACTATGATTACAGCAACTCAAGAAAAATCAATTCCTTCACCTGGAAAGGGGTCTATGATATATTTTGATGGTCTAATTATTGCCCATTCTAATGAGGCTGAATGGAATAAATTTAAATCTGATCATACTAATGAAGCTATCTTAGATAGAATTGTAAAAATTGAGGTATCATATTGCTTAGAGTTGAGTGAAGAGGAAAAAATTTATAAAAAGATATTAAATTTAAGCAACTTTAATGCTCATATTGCGCCTCATACTATCAAAATTGCTTCAATGTTTGCAATTTTAAGTAGACTAAAACCATCTAAAGTAGATTCGCTGACAAAATTAAAAATATATAATGGTGAAGAGATAGTTGAAAATGGAACGATGAAGCGGGTTGATATAATGGAACTTAAAGAAGAAGCACAAAGAGAAGGGATGACAGGAATTTCACCTAGATTTATCATGAAAGCTTTAGATAATTGTCTATCTGAATCAGAACATAACTGTATTAACCCTTTGTCTGTGTTAGAAGCATTAATCAAAGCAGTAAAAGAATTGGCTATATCTGATGATGAGAAAAAAAGATATCTTGGATTTTTGCAGGATTCAATCAAAAAAGAATATAATAAAATATTACAAAATGAAGTGACGAAAGCTTTTGTTGTTGGTTATAGAGAACAGGCTGAGCATCTGTTTAATAATTATCTGGATCATGCAGAAGCTTTTGTGAACAAGACAAAGATTAAAGATAATAATACTAGAGAGGAATTAGAACCTGATAATACTTTTTTGCGTTCTATTGAAGAACAGATTGGAATTACTGGTACAGCGGCTAAAGGGTTTAGGCAGGATGTAACATCTTATATGTTTTCATTAATGAGAAAAGGAATGAAAGTAGACTATTACTCATATGAGCCATTGAAAGAAGCCATTGAAAAAAAATTAACTGCTTCTGTGAAAGAATTATCTAGAGTTATTACACAAGCGAAGGTAAGGGATGAGGATCAGGGTAAAAAATATAATGCTATGGTTGAAGAGATGAAGCGTAATGGCTATTGTGATCACTGTTGCAATGTAATTCTTAAATTTGCGGCAAATAATCTCTGGAAGGATTAAGAGGTGATCTGATGGGTGTTTTTAGAGAATATCATAATACCGGAAAAGATCGTTCTCAAGAGGATCGGAGACGTCACCGTGAATTAGTGGAGGACGCAATAAAGAAGAATATTGGGGACATAATTGCCGAAGAAAATATTATTGGTCAAAACAAAGAAAAGAAGATTAAAATACCAATAAAAGGTATTAAGGAGTATCGTTTTATTCATGGAATCAACGGGCAAGGGGTAAGTACAGGGACTGGGGAAGAACAACGAGGTGATAGGATTACCAAAAAACAGCGCCAGTTAGGGCAAGGAAATGGAGATCAAGCAGGTAATAATGAGGGAGAAGATATTTATGAGACTGAGATCACCATTGAAGATTTAGTGAATTATCTTTTTGAAAATTTAGATCTTCCTTTTATGGAGAGAAAAAAGCTATCTCAATTGGAGACAGAGAGAACATTTAAAAAGTCTGGATACAAGCGAAAAGGCGTTCCTCCTCGTTTTGCTAAAAAGCGAACAGTTGTTGAAAAGATTAAGAGAAAAAAAGCGTATATTCGTTCACATGAAGATTTAGATGATGATAAAAGATTTCCCTTTCATAATGAAGATATACGTTATTATCGAGTAAAAGAAGAACAGAGAAGAGAATCAAATGCTGTGGTTATTTGTATTATGGATACATCAGGTTCTATGGATCAAACGAAAAAATATTTAGCACGTAGTTTCTATTTTTTGCTTTATCAATTTATCCTTATGAAATATCAAAACATTGAGATCGTATTTATTGCTCATTCAACGACTGCTAAAGAAGTGACTGAGGACGAATTTTTTCATAAAGGAGAGTCAGGAGGTACTTATATTAGTAGTGGCTATGGGAAGGCTTTAAAAGTAATCGAAGAACGTTATGATCCTTCATATTGGAATGTTTATTGCTTTCATTGTAGTGATGGTGACAATTGGAGAGAAGATAACGAACGAGCAGTTGAAAATGCGAAGAAACTCTGTCAAATATGCAACTTATTTGGCTATGGAGAGATAAAGTCAACTAATTTTAGTGTAATGAAATCTCTTTATACAAAAAGCCTTAAAGAGTATAATAATTTTTCTCTTGTGATAATTTCGAAGAAAGAAGATATTTGGCCATCCTTCAAAAAGATGTTGGAGAACGATAAAGAAGGGTAGGGGAGTAAGATGGAATTTAGTATTTCTGAGCTCATAGAATGGAATCAGAGGATTGAAGATATTGCTAAAGAGGTAGGACTAGATTATTTTCCACAAGAATTTGAAATTTGTTCATACGAAGATATGATCTGCTATGAAGCATACGCAGGAATGCCATCCTACTATCCTCATTGGAGTTTTGGCAAAGCCTATGAGCGAATAAAAACTTTTTACAGATATAATTTAACTGGATTATCCTATGAAATGGTGATTAATTCTAATCCTTGTATAGCATATTTGATGAAAGATAACTCTTTATTGTTGCAAATTTTAACGATTGCTCATGTTTATGGACATAATGATTTTTTTAAAAATAATCGTCTTTTTAAAGAAGGAACTAGGGCGGACTATACAGTAGAGATGTTTAAAAATCATGCTGATCGGATTCGGAGTTATATAAAAGATCCAGGGATTGGTTATGAAAAAGTTGAAAGAATTTTAAATACTGCTCATGCCTTAAAATTTCAGACATCAAGGGTTATTGGAGAAAAAAAACTTACTAGAAAGGAACAGATTAAAAGGATTCAGGATAAATATCAACCAAAACCTAAAGAATTTTGGCTATTAGATGAAAAAAAAGAAGAGGAGTTTCCTGATTTGACAAGAATTCCTCTTGAACCCGAAGAAGATTTTTTAAACTTTTTCATTGAATATGGTGATTTAGAAGATTGGGAAAAAGACATTTTGGAGATTGTTGCAACAGAGGCACGTTATTTTATTCCACAGATTGAAACGAAGATTATGAATGAAGGCTGGGCAAGTTTTTGGCATTATCAGATTTTGCATAAGCTGATCCTTGATCAAGGAAAGCATTTAGACTTCTTAAAGAGACATAATTTAGTAATATGTCCTGTTGAGGGAGGTTTAAATCCCTATTATCTAGGTTTTAAAATTTTTGAAGATATTAAAAAAAGATATCCTGATCAACCTGAAAAAATCTTTGAAGTTCGAGAATGGGAGAGGGATGAATCTTTTATTCGAAAATATCTTACATTTGACTTAATAAGAGAGATGAAGTTGTTAAAGTATGATGAGAAAGAAAGGTATTATGTAATTACCGAAGTTGCAGATGAAGATGGTTGGAAAGAGATTAGAAATACTTTTGCTAGCTCTGTTGGAATGAATCGAATACCAGTGATTAAGATTATTGAAGCGTCAAAGAAAAATCAGGGACTTTATCTTGAACACGAATATATTGGAAAGGAAATAGAAGTGAAATATGCCTCAGAAACTTTGAAATATATAACTGATTTATGGGGCGGGCCAGTTTACTTAAAAACAATAATTCAAGGTGTACCTAAAATGATGGTCTGTGATGAACGTAAGAGAGTGAGTTATAGAACACTTTAAATAAAGAGAAGGATAGTAAAATGAGTAACTAGAAATAAATTTGGTGTTACTCGATTTTCTATCCTTTTCTTTTTTAAGATGATAATTGTGTAAAATGAATTTTTGTTCTAGTGTAAAACAGCTCTAACGAGTAAAAATTTATCCAATCAATAAAACAGAAAATTTATCTTCGTGTAAATGTTAAATTTTACCATTTGAGTTCTGAGATTTTTTTTGAAAAAAGACTACAGCA